>NZ_CAKRAS010000008.1 GCF_934295145.1 uncultured Eubacterium sp.
ACGAACAGTATATGTTGGTAGCATAAAAACTGCCACCAGATGTGCAAAAACTGGTGGCAGAAATATTTTTATTTTTTTAATTGTCTACTTGACGGGAAGCAGTTCAAACTTGTATGGTTTTGTCATTATATTATTTCCATCCAGACTTTTATAAGTATAATTTCAAAAAGGATGAGCCTTCCAATTTCAGCGGAAAACTCATCCTTTTCTTAACTATGTATTTTTTATCAGCACATAATTATTTTTTTGTAATATATCCCTGTGCTTTCAGAAGTTCTGCACAAAGAACCGCTCCACCTGCAGCACCACGAACCGTATTGTGGGAAAGTCCTACGAACTTCCAATCATATACAGAGTCCTCACGCAGACGACCTACATTGATACCCATGCCGTTTTCATAGTCAACATCAAGCTGAACCTGCGGACGGTTATCTTCCTGCATGTAGCGGATAAACTGCTTCGGTGCACTCGGAAGATTTAACTCCTGCGGAACGCCGCTGAACTGCTCTAATTTTTCAATAAGCTGCTCTTTTGTCGGGTTCTTGCGGAATTTCACGAAAACTGCTGCTGTATGTCCGTTTAATACCGGAACACGGATACACTGGCAAGTAATAACCGGTGAAGTTGCAGGAACGATCTCGCCTTTCTCCTCATCGATCTCACCCCAGAGACGAAGCGGCTCTCTCTCGGATTTTTCTTCCTCACCGCCGATGTATGGGATAATATTTTCTACCATCTCCGGCCAGTCTTTGAATGTTTTTCCGGCTCCGGAAATTGCCTGATAAGTAGTTGCAACAACTTCATACGGCTCAAACTCTTTCCAGGCTGTCAGTACCGGTGCATAGGACTGAATAGAGCAGTTTGGTTTTACAGCGATAAATCCGCGTGTTGTACCAAGACGTTTTTTCTGATATTTGATAACGTCCATATGCTGTGGGTTGATCTCCGGAACTACCATCGGTACATCCGGTGTCCAACGGTGTGCACTGTTGTTTGATACAACCGGTGTCTCTGTTTTTGCATATGCTTCCTCAATGGCCTTAATCTCGTCTTTTGACATATCTACGGCACTGAATACAAAATCCACTTCAGAAGCAACTTTGTCTACTTCATTTACATTCATGACTACAATGTCTTTTACTGCTTCCGGCATCGGAGTTGTCATTTTCCAGCGATCGCCAATGGCGTCCTCATATCTCTTTCCGGCTGAACGCGGGCTCGCTGCGATAGTTGTTACTTCAAACCACGGATGGTTTTCCAGCAGAGAGATAAATCTCTGACCTACCATTCCTGTTCCGCCTAATATTCCGACTTTTAATTTCTCACTCATTTTTACATCCTCCATTGCGATCGTTTTTGATATACATCTCACTTTTTCTGTCCGTTTACCGCGAACAATTGTCTTTCTCTTGTGCTATATTATAACAATTCTCCCAAAAATGCAAGTCTTTCTTTTATTTCTTTACTTGGTTTCCTGCAAAATTTCAATATTTTTCAGCCAGTCATGTGCCAGATATTCTTTTTCAATCGCAATTACCTGCATCATTGCCTCTTTACTCGGTGCACCGATGGTCAGACGTTTGTTCACACAGGTATCCATGGAAATAGCATCATAAATATCCTCTTCAAATACCGGACTGATGGATTTTAATTCATCCAGAGACATATCGTCGATCGCAATGCCTTTGTCAATGCAGTACAGTACAATACGTCCTACGATTCCATGTGCATCACGGAACGGAACACCATGATTTACCAGATAATCAGCAGCATCTGTCGCATTGGTAAATCCATGGCGTGCACTCTTGCTCATAACTTCTTTGTTAAATTTCATTGTAGAAATCATGCCAGTAAACAGTGCCAGACAACCTTTAACGGTATCAATGGCATCAAACGTCAACTCTTTGTCTTCCTGCATGTCTTTATTATAAGCAAGCGGAATGCCTTTCATAGTAGTCAGAATAGACATCAGTGCACCATATACACGTCCTGTCTTTCCACGGACCAGCTCAGCAATATCCGGATTCTTCTTCTGAGGCATAATGCTGCTGCCGGTGCTGTATGCATCATCGATTTCCACAAATTGATACTCATTGGAATTCCAGATGATGATTTCCTCGCAGAAACGGCTCAAATGCATCATGATCGTAGATAACGCGGACAAAAATTCAATGACATAATCACGGTCAGATACGGAATCCATACTGTTTAAAGTCGGTCCTGCAAATCCTAGTAAGGATGCCGTATATTCTCTGTCTAACGGATAGGTAGTTCCTGCCAAAGCACCTGCACCCAGCGGGCAGTAATTCATACGCTCATAAATATCATGCAGACGGCTTCTGTCGCGTTTGAACATTTCAAAATAAGCACCAACGTGGTGAGCTAATGTAACTGGCTGTGCTTTCTGCAGATGTGTGAATCCCGGCATAATGGTCTCGGTATTCTCCTCCATGATTTTTAACAGTTCCTGCAGCAGATCACGTACCAGTTCATCGGTGTAAAGTACTTCCAGACGTGTATACAAACGCATGTCTAATGCTACTTGATCATTTCTGCTTCGTCCGGTATGTAATTTTTTACCGGTATCACCCAGACGATCAATCAGATTTGCCTCCACAAAACTGTGGATATCCTCATATTCATCTGTAATTTTCAATTTACCTGATTCTACATCTTTGCAGATTTCATCCAGTGTTTTTACGATATCCTGCATCTCCTGTTTTGTCAGAATGCCCTGTTTTCCAAGCATACATACATGTGCGATGCTGCCCTGAATATCCTGTTTGTAAAATTTCTGATCAAAAGAAATAGATGCGTTAAAATTATAAACCAGTTTGTCCGTTTCCTTTGTGAAACGTCCTCCCCATAATTGTGCCATCTCGTTGTTCCTCCTTCATTTCTCTTATCTTGCACACAGGTTACTTTTCATCGGATTAGTTCTCCATAAAAATACTATTTCAGACTGAGATTTTGCGAAATACTATTTTTCTGCATTCTCAGCCTCTTCCTGTGCTTTTGCTCTTTTTTCCTGTTCCCGCTGCATTTTGGAATATACGCAGCCACAGTAATCCTGCCGGTACAGACCGTAGATTTCCGACAATTCCACGGATCGCTTGTATCCGTTTTTCTTCTTAAAGTCAGAATTCAAAAAAGCAGTCGTTCCATGACAGTATTCTGCTACCGCTGCTTCTCCCACTTCATTGAGCAGTGCCGCATTTTTCAGCGGACTAATGGTCAGCGACGTAGTAAAATAGTCAAACGCCTTTTCCTGTGCCAATTTTGCAGTCTCTGCCAGACGCAATGCAAAACATTTTTCGCAGCGTTCGCCACCCTCCGGAACCTGCTCCAGTCCTTTTACCTCTGCCACAAACCGCTCCGGTTCATAGGCACCTTCAATAAAAGACACCGGATATTTCACCGGAAGCTCCCGGATCAGGCGTTTTTCCTCTTCCACACGCTTGCGATATTCCGCTTTCTCCGTAATATTCGGATTATAAAAAAATACCGTAATGTGGAAATATTCTGCCAGATACTCCAGTACATAACTACTGCAAGGTGCACAGCAAGCGTGTAATAGCAAGGTCGGAACTTTTTGCTCCATCTGTAATTTTTGAATTTTCTTTTCCAGTTCTTTTTGGTAATTCTGCTTCATAACTTATTTATTTTATACGATTCCCATCGGTTTTACAATAGCAACCAACGTTATTTTTACATACTCTATACTATATCCGTTACAGTTTGAAGGAGGACTCTCATGCATTCGTTGTTTGAAATTCAACACCTGTCTTATGCATATCATACGATGCAGGGGGAAACCCCTGCTTTATCTGATATTACGTTTACCGTCAATTCCGGTGATTTTGTTGCCATCGTCGGCCCCAGTGGATGTGGCAAATCCACACTCTTAAATCTGCTGTCCGGCATGCTCACGCCGGAATCAGGTTCGGTGCTTTTAAACAATACTCCGCTGACAGCAGACAGCCGGCGCCACATCGGATATATGCTGCAGCAGGATTATCTGCTGGAATGGCGCAGTATCTGGAAAAATGTGCTGCTTGGTCTGGAAATCCGCCATGAACTGACAGAAGAAAGCCGTGCTTATGCAAAGCAGCTTCTGGAACAATATGGTCTGGAAAAATTCTCTCAGTCGAAACCAAGCCAGCTCTCCGGCGGTATGCGGCAGCGTGCCGCTCTGGTTCGTACTCTTGTGTTAAAACCAGAATTGCTGCTTTTAGACGAACCGTTTTCCGCACTGGATTATCAGACACGCCTGTCGGTCAGCAACGATATCGGTTCCATTATCCGCAAAGAGAAAAAGACCGCAATCCTAGTCACACATGATCTGGCAGAAGCTGTCAGTCTGGCAGACCGTGTCATTATCCTTACAGCCCGTCCCGGTCACATCCAGCGAATTGTATCTGTCACATTTCCAACAGATCTGACACCGATGGAACGCCGGGATCATGATGATTTTAAAACTTATTTCAATCTTATCTGGAAGGAGCTGCATCATGAAACGTCCTGAAACTACGCAGGAAACCTTTCTGTATCAACAAAAGCAATACAAACGAAAAATACACTTTTTGCGCATTTTTTTCTTTGTACTATTTCTTGTTCTCTGGGAACTGGCAGCAGATTTGTCCTGGATCAATGACTTTATCTTCAGTTCCCCGAAACGGCTTGTCACTTGTTTTTTACAAATGTTGATGGAAGGAACCATCTGGCAGCATGTCAGCATCACACTGTTGGAAACCATGATCAGTTTTGTGCTGGTCATTCTTTTTACCATTCTGATTGCGGTTTTACTCTGGGCAAAAAAATCAGTCTCTGACGTATCAGAACCGTATATGGTTGTGCTGAACAGTCTGCCAAAATCTGCTCTTGCACCACTTCTGATTGTATGGTTGGGCGGTAATTATAAAACCATTATTGTTACCGGAATGTCTGTGGCCATTTTCGGTTCGATCCTCAGTCTTTATCAGGGATTTTTATCCGTCGATCCGAATCAGATGAAGCTCATCAAAACACTGGGCGGAAACCGGCAAGCTGTTTTATCCAAAGTCGTATTTCCATCCAACATTCCGAATCTGTTTTCCATTATGAAGGTGGATATCGGACTTTGTCTGGTTGGTGTTGTCATTGGCGAATTTATCTCCTCCCGCCGTGGACTTGGATATATGATCATTTATGGTAGTCAGATCATGAAGCTGGACTGGGTAATTCTCGGAATCGTGATACTCTGTCTGATTGCCATGGGATTGTATCAGTTGATTGTATGGTTGGAAAAATGGTATCTCAATAAAGTATAGTCAGAAATAATTGCTATATTGGCAATCGCAAAAACGCTGTACCCAGATAGTTCTCCGGATACAGCGTTTTATTATCTTTTACTTTTGATTACTGTTATGTCACTTCTTTTACTCTTCTTTTTTCTGCCCGATAATACTCAGTTTATCCTTGATTCCATTTCCGAATTTTTCTTCTGCTTTTGACTCCTTCAGGAATTTCTTGATTGCAAATATAATTGCCATACTTATAATCGTCAACAGATTTTCCACAGCACTTGTATCCAGCACCACCATATGTCGAACAATAACGAACATAACAACTTCCAGAATCGTGTCCACATCCGGCTTACAGAGCATCTTAAAAAACTCTATACCAATCAATACGTTTAGTACATGACCCAGGAATTTCAAAAATGCATGTGTAGTCTCCCGGTTGTGTATAAACTCCAAAAACGGTTGCCACAAAGAAATAATTGCTACTACGACAGCTATTATAATGATAATATTGACAATCAGTTCCAGAAATTCACTGGCCCGGTCGATCATCCTTCTTATTTTTAATCCCATATATGATAATCCCTTTCTACCATATCCTTCCAATACATGAATGAGCAGATAACTGACTCAAGATTTTTTTATGTATTAGTTCTGACTTTTATGCTGATTAAATACGACATCTCCAGATTCCTCAAAAATCTCGATCAGATTTCCTGTATTATCCCGAATAAATACGCCGTAAGTATCGTCTACTTCTGCCACCATTGCAATCTCAACCCCCATTGCTTCCAGTTCTTCTTTTGCCTTTCTTCCGTCCGGCACACCAAAGGACATATGTTTGTTTCCGTGTGTCATCAGATCACGGTTCGGCACTCTGCGGTCTTCCGGTAATGGATTTGCTCCCGGTGCCTCAAACACTTCCAATAAAAATCCAACGCCCTGCAGATGCGCTACTTTAATGCCTGCTCCCGGAATCTCTGAGCGGTTAACTACTGCAAACCCAAACACGTCAGAATACCATTTTATTGTCTCCTCAATATCAGCCACACTGATCGCACAGTGATTGATTCCATTAATTTTTATTGCCATTTTTTGCTTCCTCCATTTATAACCACTATTTATTTTTCAGTATATAGAAAAAAAGTGTGACTCGCAAGATATAACCAGCATTTTTCTGCAAACAAGAAAGTGTGCATTGTTTGCACGAAGTGCTTTTGTTTGATAGGAAATCCATCGGTATTTTCCTATCAAACAAGAAAGCCCCGGCAATAAACCGGGACTCTCTAAATATTCAAGCTTCGAAAGGGACTCGAACCCTCGACCCACGCATTACGAATGCGTTGCTCTACCAACTGAGCCATCGAAGCATGCACAAAGAATTATACTAGGTTTTTGGAATTGTTGCAAGTCTTTTTTTATATTTTCAAAAAAGAATTTTCTTCTTGCCTTTCTGTTCAGACTGTGTTATGTTAAGCAAGTAAAAACTATTATATTCGTCTTATCTTTTTTACATTTTTAATGCAATATTCAACATTTCAAACAGTCATTATGGAACGTCTGGAACATGACATTCCTGATCCAAAACGAATTTCTATTCAGAAGGTTACCAAGAACAACGGCATTTTGCTTGATGGATTGTCCATTATGGAAAAAGACTGTAATATTTCACCGACACTCTATCTGGATTATTACTATGAGTCCTATCAGCACGGAGTTCCTTTTCAGGATGTATATCAGTCGCTTCTGCAGGATTACAAGACACACAAACCATCAGAAAATATCGATCCTGCCTTTTTCACTGATTTTGAGAATATCCGGGACAAGATTGCTATGAAACTGATTCACTATGACCGTAATTATACGCTACTAAAGAAAGTCCCGCACGTACGTTTTCTGGATCTGGCCATCGTCTTCTACTGTCTGATTTCTATGGATATCACACAGGGAAACGCGACGATTCTGATCCATCACTCCCACCTGCAGAACTGGGGCATTCAGACTTCGGAACTGTTTCAAATTGCCAAAGAAAATACCCAGCATATTTTGCCGGAGCGATTGTACGATATGAATGATGTGTTACATACCCTGACCGAGCGAAAACACATTTCTCTGGATGGAATCTATCCGACGGAACCATATCCCATGTTTGTACTGACCAATGAAACTAACCTCTTTGGAGCTGCCTGCATCCTTTATAAAAATCTGCTGAAAAATCTGGCCGAGGAAGCCCAAACGGATTTCTATATTCTTCCAAGCAGCATTCACGAAGTCATCCTTGTTCCGACACTGGACTGTGACAACTATCCGGAACTTTCCGAAATGGTTCAGGAAGTCAATGACACACAGCTGCAGGATGACGAAATCCTGTCTATACATGCTTATTACTATTCCCGCAAATCGAATGAGATCACTATGTAATTTGTTTTATTTTTAACCCATATAAAAATCTCCTGATTCACAGTATGTTGCCGATTGTCTTTTTCACATGCATCAGCAATTCGTATCGTTTCATCTGTTTTGAATCAGGAGATACTCCTTGTATTTATCTGTATGATAAATCATACAGACACTATTTTTTCGCTGCTTTTGTTGTACCTGTTGACTTTTTCGTCGTAGCTTTTTTCTTTGTAACGCTTGTTTTTGCAGATTGTTTTTCCATTTTCAGTGATTCTGCTTTCTGAATTTCTGCTTCTTTTGCTGTCTGTTCTGCCTCAAGCATTAGTTTTACCCGAAGTTCTGCTTCCAGACGCTTCTGCTCACGCTCCTCAGACTCCTTTTTCCATGCCCGATCCTGCTCACGCAGTTTTTCACTGCGGGCAAACAGCCCTTCATAGAGCTCTGCATATTTTTTTGCAGAAGCTGCCCAGGAATAATCCATTGCCATGCCACGTTTTACAATATCCAGCCACTCTGACGGATAACCAAAATAAATTTTGCAGGCATAGCGGATCATGTAAAGCATTTCATGCGCATTATAATTATGGAAACTGAAACCAGTTCCGGTGTGTTCAAACTCGTTGTAAGCTTCTACCGTATCTTTCAGTCCTCCGGTCTCACGTACCATTGGAACGGTTCCGTAACGCATGCTCATCAACTGGCTTAAACCACATGGTTCAAACAGTGACGGCATCAGAAATGCATCACATCCTGAATAAATACGGTGTGCAAACTCTTCTGAATAGCATATATTTGCAGATACACGACCCGGATATTTCTGAGCAAAGAAACGGAACATGTCTTCGTAACGCTGCTCTCCGGTTCCGAGTACCACGATCTGAATCCGCTCGTCGCCAAGAATCTCATCCATCATGTAATCTACCAGATCAAACCCTTTCTGATCTGTCAGACGGGATACCATACCGATCAAAAATTTGTCCGGATTCTCTTCCAGACCTGTCTCCTTCTGAAGTGCAAGTTTATTTGCTCTTTTATAAGTAGGAACATCCCCGGTAAATTTTCTGGCAATGGCAGGATCTTTCTTTGGATCAAACACCTTATAATCGAGACCATTCACGATTCCGGTCAGCGCAAATGATTTTGCACGCATCAGACCATCCAGGCCTTCGCCGCCTTCGGTGGACTGAATTTCCCTGGCATAAGTCTCACTGACGGTTGTAATGTGATCCGCATACACAATACCACCTTTTAACAGGTTGGCATTTCCATAGCTTTCCAACTTATCCATTGTAAAATAAGAACTGTCAAGTCCGGTTACATCGCGGATTGCATCCACATACCAGCGTCCCTGAAACTTCATATTGTGAATTGTGTATACCGTACGTATATAGCGGTAAAAATCATTCTGACGGAACTGCGCTTCCAGAAATACCGGAATCAGACCGGTCTGCCAGTCATGACAGTGAATGATATCCGGCTGAAAACCAATTTCCGGTAAAATTGTCAGCACTGCTTTAGAAAAATATCCAAATTTCTCGGCATCCTGATAAATCTGACCATACGGTGCCGGGCCGGCAAAGTAATACTCATTATCAATAAAATAAAATATAACACCGTCTTCTTTCAATTCATAGACGCCGGCATACTGCGTCCGCCAGTTTAACTGTACCTGACATTCTGTCACCAGTTTCATTTTTTCTGCGTATTTTTTATCCATGCACATGTACTTTGGAACTACAACACGCACGTCATATTCTTTCTTCGGAAAATATTTTGGCAATGAACCCACTACATCAGCCAGACCGCCGGTTTTAATAAACGGTACTGCTTCTGATGATGCAAATAATATTTTTTTCATCCTGTTCCCCCAATCCTCATTGTAGGTTGTATATTTGTAAAATATTATAGCACATTTAGTGACTCTCACCAACTGATTTTCTCAGGTTTTCGTTCATCTTCTTTACACTGTCAGTTCTCCAGACGGATCTTGTCTGCAATCAGTGCAATAAATTCAGAATTTGTCGGTTTCCCTTTTCCGTTATGAATGGTATAACCAAACAATTGATCGATCGTCTCCATCTTTCCACGGCTCCATGCAACTTCAATCGCATGCCGAATGGCACGCTCTACCCTGCTGGCTGTGGTCTGATATTTTTTGGCAATCGTCGGATACAGGATCTTTGTGATGGAATTGAGCATTTCGATGTCATTGACTGACATGATGATCGCATCTCTCAGATACTGGTATCCTTTAATGTGTGCAGGCACTCCGATTTCATGGATCATATCTGTGACACGGTTTTCCAGAGACCGGCGTACTTCTGTTTCATAGTTTTCCTGTGAACTTGTCCGACGCATATGAAATGTCTTTCTTGTTTCCTGGCGGCGAACCATTTTTATACGGTTTACGACAACATCTTTGTCGAAAGGTTTCATTATGTAATAGTCCGCACCAAGCTTGAATGCATCTTCGGTTACACGTTCCTGTCCAATTGCGCTGACCATGATAAAAGTAGGCGGCTTTTTCAAAGTTTTATCCTTCTTAACTTTGTCGATTACCCCGAGGCCGTCTAATTTTGGCATTACAATATCCAACAAAACGACATCAGGCTCTTTTGTTCTGATCATTTCATACGCTTCTTCACCATTACGTGCAGTTCCTACCACCTGTAATTCGTCATCTCTTGCCACAATATCTGACAACAGATGGACCATAAGTTCATTATCATCTGCAATTCCGACATTCAGCTTTTCCATATTTACCTCCTAATGATTCGTATTTTGCGAACAATTGTATTATAAACACTGGAAATCACATACCGTGTCGATAATTGTCAACAGACTAAAAATTCTGTTTAATTGTGTTTATATTTCCATATATTACTACACAATTCATTTAGTTTCAATTTTTTCTTTGTATGAATCAAATATACTATTGACAAGTATGATGTCATATGATTTAATATTCATATGAATACTTAATCATATATTCAGAATTTCAAACAGGAGGTTTCCCATATGCATAAATTAAATGACGAAGAGGAATTAGAACACATGCATGCGGAGGATCATTGTAGCTGTGGTTGTTGCGATGATCACGGCGAGCATGAACATCATCACCATCACGAGGATGACGAGTATGAACATCATCACCACCATGAAGAAACACATTCTGTAGAGCGTGTCCACAGTGGAAACAGTAAAATTTACATTTTGCAAAACCTTGGCTGTGCACACTGTGCTGCAAAAATGGAGGATAAGATCAACAATATCCCAGGTGTTACTGCTGCTACAATTACCTACACGACAAAACAGTTATGCCTCTCCGCTGCTGATCCGGATAAATATTTACCGGAAGTCCAGAAAATCTGTGCTTCCATCGAATCAGAAGTAAAAGTTGTGCCCCGTGATGAATTAGAAAAAGCAAAAAAACAGACTTCAGCCGAAGGTCATTCCAACGAAGAGGATGATGATGATAAAAAAGAACTTGCCTGCATTATTTCAGGTGCGATTCTTTTTGTCATCGGTGTTATCTTTCATCACACCATCGATCATACACTTGCTTCTTTTATTATTTTTGCTATTGCATACATCATTCTCGGTGGAGAAATTCTGGTAAAAGCTGCGAAAAACATCTCCCACGGACAGGTATTTGATGAAAACTTCCTGATGGGCATTGCAACCCTTGCTGCTTTTGCAATTCGCGATTTTCCGGAAGCAGTCGGCGTTATGCTCTTCTACCGTATCGGCGAATTTTTCGAGGATAAAGCCGTTGAACGCAGCCGTGGTCAGATCATGGATGCCGTTGATATGCGTCCGGAGGTTGTAAACCTTGTATCTGGAGACGACACTAACGTAATTCCGGCTGAAGATGCAAAGATCGGTGATATCCTGCTGATCCGCCCGGGTGACAGAATCCCGTTAGATGGTGTGATCATCGAAGGCGAAAGCCGTCTGGATACTTCCCCAATTACCGGTGAACCGGTTCCGGTTGGTGTTTCTGTCGGTAATGAAATCACATCCGGTTGTGTCAATACTTCCGGTCAGTTAAAAATGCGTGTAGAAAAACCATTATCTGAGTCTATGGTTTCCCGTATTCTCGAATCTATGGAAAATGCTGCTGCAAGCAAACCAAAACTTGACCGCTTTATCACAAGATTTGCAAAAGTATACACTCCTTGTGTCGTACTTGCCGCTGTTATCATTGCAATCATTCCTTCCATCGTAAGTGGAAACTGGAATTACTGGATTTACACCGCAATTTCCTTCCTTGTAATGAGCTGCCCATGTGCCCTTGTATTAAGTGTCCCGCTGGCATTCTTCTCCGGTATCGGTGCCGGCTCCAAAAAAGGGATTCTGTTCAAAGGCGGTCTTTCCATGGAATCCTTAAGTAAACTTGGCGCTGTTGTTATGGATAAGACAGGAACCATCACAGAAGGTAACTTCAAATTACAGCAAACCGTTTCCACAGGTTCTCTCTCCGAAGACGAACTACTGGCACTCTGCGCCGGATGCGAACATCATTCCACCCATCCAATCGCTGTCAGCATTGTAACCGCAGCCAAAGGAAAAGGACTCAGCATCGAAGAACCTGCAAAACTTTCCGAGATCGCAGGACACGGAATTGTTGCTGAAACTAGCCATGGCACTGTTTTATGTGGTAATCATAAATTAATGGACAAATATCAGATTACAATGCCGGATCTTTCCACTGCTTCTTACGGTGCAGAAGTATTTATGGCTGTCAATGGTGAATTTTCCGGTTACATGGTTATTTCCGATACCATCAAATCTGATGCTGTTTCTGCTATCAGCCAGTTAAAGAAACTCGGTTTGCATTCCGTTATGCTGACCGGTGACGCCAAGTCCGGTGCTGACGCTGTCGCAGCAGCTACAGGAATTGATGAAGTACATGCAAAATTATTGCCGGCAGATAAATTAGAAGAACTTGGAAAAATCCGCAGCAAATACGGTTCTGTTATGTTTGTCGGTGACGGTATCAACGATGCTCCGGTGCTGGCCGGTGCTGATGTTGGTGCAGCTATGGGAAGCGGTGCTGACGCAGCCATCGAAGCTGCTGACGTCGTGTTTATGACCTCTTCCACAGAGGCCATTCCACAGTCCATCTCAATCTCCAGGGCAACTAACCGGATTGCCATCCAGAACGTTATATTTGCGTTGGTGATCAAGATTGCGGTTATGATCCTTGGCCTGACTGGACATGCAAATATGTGGATGGCTGTATTCGCAGATACTGGTGTAGCCATGATTTGTGTATTAAACTCCATCCGCGCGCTCTATATTAAATAAAAAATTGTCGGTGGTATTCTCCTGCTGCTGAAATCTGATTACATCTTGAACCAATGCATACATTACATTATCCTGTATCAGATTACTTTTAACAGCACAGAGAAACCACCGATAATTATTTGACTTGCTTTTCATTTTACGTTACAATAAAAATGCTATGCGGGGGACTGTTGCGCCACACGATCGGACACCTGGCACAATATTTTTCCTGCAGAGTACAGCTAGAATTTCGATTTGGAGGATACAATACAATGGGGATAGCAAATATGGACGATTCCACTTATGATGAAACTTTATATCAGCTCGCTGATTTATTCAAAGTATTTGGAGACCCGACCAGAATACGTATTTTATCAGTTCTTTCCAAACAGGAATTATGTGTTCAGGACATTGCTGATGCACTGTCCATGACACAGAGTGCTATTTCACATCAACTTCGGATTTTAAAGCAATCCGCACTGGTCAAATTTCGACGGGACGGTAAAACCATCTACTACTCGCTCGCTGATGATCATGTGGCAACCATCATGGCTCAGGGTCTGGAACATGTATGTGAATGAT
Source organism: uncultured Eubacterium sp. (assembly GCF_934295145.1). GTDB lineage: Bacteria > Bacillota > Clostridia > Lachnospirales > Lachnospiraceae > Eubacterium_I. Next base: position 13,554 of record NZ_CAKRAS010000008.1, read on the forward strand.
TATGTATGATGAAAGGGTTATATGAATATGAAAGAAAAAGCATTGCAAAGACGCAACTCATTTCTGCTTGTTCTGGCGGCTTTTATCTGGGGAATTGCATTTGTCGCACAAAGCGAAGGCGGTAAATTCGGACCATATACATTTAACGGCATCCGTTTTTTACTGGGTGCCGCTGTCTTATGTCCGGTAATTCTGATTATGAGCAAAAAGAATCCAGACCACAAAGCAGCAACTCCTAAGAACAGAAAAGCTCTGATCACCGGCGGTATTGCCTGCGGTATTGTTCTCGGATTTGCAAGTACCCTGCAGCAGCTGGCGCTCTTTTACGGAGCAACTGCTGGAAAAGCAGGATTTTTAACTACCTGTTACATTTTAATTGTACCGATCATTGGTCTGTTTTTGGGGAAAAAATGCGGATGGAATATTTGGATTGGCATTGGTCTGGCGCTGATTGGTCTTTATCTGCTTTGCATGAAAGGTTCTTTCTCTCTGCAGTTGCCGGATCTGCTCCTCCTGCTATGTGCCCTTGGATTTTCCTTTCACATCTTGTGTGTGGATCATTTTTCCCCACTTGTGGATGGCATCAAGCTTTCCTGTGTCCAGTTTCTGGTAGCAGGTATTGTCTCTCTGATTCCTGCATTCTTCGTTGATATGCAGCACTCATTTGCCAATATTCCATCTACACTTGCTGCCTTTGGTGCACCTGCTGCCCTGATTTCCCTGCTCTATGCTGGAATTCTTTCCTCCGGTGCAGGCTATACACTTCAGGTAGTGGGCCAAAAAGGTATCAATCCGACAATTGCATCTCTGCTGATGAGCCTGGAATCAGTATTTTCCGTGCTGGGAGGCTGGATCATTCTGCATGAGCGCATGAATGGACGGGAGTTGTTCGGTTGTGCCTTAATCTTTGCAGCAGTTATCCTCGCACAAATACCACTGGAAGCTTTCCGCCGGAAATCTTCTACACAATAATTTTACAATTTTGTACTAAAAATACTCCCAGGTTCCTTTATGATGAAAGGAACTGGGAGTATATCATTAAGGAGACATGATTCTATGGAAAAAGATACCCGTACTGAATTTGAAAAAATGGAAGCTGGTGAAATGTTCTGGAACAGTGACGCAAAAATCGGCGAGCTAAAAAAGCACGCCCGCAGACTTGCCGACCAATTTAATGCAACTACCGAAGATGAAGGTCAGCTTCGTCTCTCACTTTTAAAAGAATTATTCGGCGACTGCGACGATGATATTTTTATCAAACCACCATTTCACTGCGATTATGGTTTTCATATCCATGTCGGCAAAAATTTCTTTGCCAATTTCCAGTGCGTTATGCTGGATGTAGCACCAATTACCATCGGTGATAACTGTCTGATGGGACCACAGACCTGTCTCTACACCGTCAGTCATCCGATGGATTCCAAGACTCGAGTGGAAAATTATGTGTATGGGAAGCCGATCAACATAGGAGACAATGTGTGGTTTGGCGGAAACTGTGTGGTACTTCCAGGCGTGACGATTGGAAATAATGTGGTTGTTGGCGCTGGATCTGTCGTAACCAAGGATGTTCCAGATAATGCGGTTGTTGTGGGAAATCCGGCTAAAATTATCCGATATACAACTTAATGTAAATTGGTTAAAATTTAATATTTTAATAAAAATTTACGGTTTTACAATCAAATCTGCCTGTGTCATTTTTTCGGCAATGACATACATGTTGGTCACTTCACCGACCTTAAGTTTGTCACTTAATCCATAATGATTCAGACAGGTTCCACAAGTCAGGATTTCTACCCCCTGTGCTTCCAGGGATTTCAAATCTTCCAGTGACGGTGATTCCTCGCAGGAAATTTTTGCACCGCCATTATACATTAAGATGGTCGTCGGCAGTTCCTCCTGCTGGCTCAGTGCATAGATAAATCCTTTCATCAGGATTGCACCAAGTTCCTCATCTCCACTTCCCATGGTAGACGATGACAATACCACAACTGTATTTTTCTTTCTTGCATCCGGATAGCAGACAGTCTGCTCTTCTTCTGCAGATTCAGCTGGTTCTGCATTTGTTGAAGTTCCATCCGCTGAAATCGTCATGATCACTTCATACTGTCCCTCTCCCAGCTTCTGGGATTTTACTCCATATCCCTTCTGGTTTGCCATCTTGGTCAGATTCTGTACTGCGATTTCATTATCCACCAGTGTCATTACTTCTCCACTGCCATTTAATTCCTTGATGGCATTTTTTGTTTTTACTACCGGAATTGGACAAGTATCTCCCATTGCGTTTACTTTGATCATTTCTTTTTCCTCCATATCAATATACTTTGTATTATTTATAGGATTCCGTTTACGACTGATAGCGCTGTGGGTAACTTTATATAGATATGCATATCTTACAGCAAAATACCAAAGACTTGCTTCATTTTACATAGTCACTGTGATTTCCACATCGCCTTTTTCGATAATTTCACCAACAATTGCTGCCGGAAGTCCTGCTTCCTGCAATTCTTTTTCTAATGTTTCTGCCTGCAAAGCCTCCACAGCCACCAACAGCCCTCCGGATGTCTGCGGGTCATACAGTACTTCTTCCATGGCAAACGGCACATTTTCAAATTTCACATAATCCTGCACATGATTTCGATTACGCTGTCCCGCTGCTGTCAGCAAAAATTCATCTGCATAATCCAATGCTTCCGGAAATATCGGTACCTGCTTTGCATTAATCTGGCAGCTCAAAGTTCCATCCATCATCTCGTGTAAGTGTCCCAAAAAACTGAAACCTGTCACATCCGTGCAGGCATGAATATCATAATTTCTGCAGATCAATGCCGCATATTTATTTAATGTTGTCATGGAAAAAATTGCAGCTTCCACAGCCTCTGCGGAAGCTTCCTGTACACGATTTGCCGTACAGATAATGCCAACACCAAGCTTCTTCGTCAAAATCAATTTATCACCCGGTTTCCCTCCATTATTCGGATAAATCCGATCCGGGTGTACAACGCCGGTCACCGACAATCCATATTTCACATCAGAATCGTTGATAGAATGTCCTCCGGCCAGTGTTCCACCGGCTTCGATTACTTTCTCAGAACCGCCGCGCATGATCTCACCTAAAATATTCAGATCCATGGTTTCCGGAAAACATACAATATTTAACGCCGTTTTCACTTCACCACCCATGGCATAGATATCACTCAGAGCATTGGTTGCCGCAATTTTACCAAATGTATACGGATCTTCCACCATCGGTGGAAAAAAATCCAATGTCTGTACGATAGCAATATCATCACTGACCTGATATACTGCTGCGTCATCCTTGCTGTCATAACCGATCAGCAGGTTGGGATCCTGCGGCCCCTTAGGCAGACGTTCCAACACACGACTTAAAATGCCGGCACCTAGCTTTGCTGTGCATCCGCCGCCTTTGCAAAATGTAATTTTTTCTCCCATTCTTCCGTCCCCCACATCTTTTTTTCATTACTATATATCATTATAGCAAATATCACTCAGTTTGAGAAAAAGATTTTTCCTATGAAAGCATTTCCTCTATTGAAAAAAATAATAAATGCGATACAATAGTGCTTGGACTTTTCAAATCAATCATTTTTTAAGGAGAAAACATATGCAATTGGACATGACAAAAGGGCGACCGCTTCCGGTCATCCTTCAATTTACACTTCCTCTTATTATCGGAAATATATTTCAGCAGTTATATAATATGGTGGACACCATCATTGTCGGTCGTTATGTGGGGGCAGACGCTCTGGCAGCAGTCGGTTCCACCGGAACGATCATGTTTTTGCTCACCGGTTTTTCCCAGGGTATTACTGCCGGATTTGCCATTCTGATATCTCAGCGATATGGTGCCCACGATGCAGCTGGTGTGAAACAGGCAGTTGCTAACGGTACCCTTCTGTCTGTTTTGTTTACGCTGTTCCTGACATTTTCCTGTCTGTTTCTGATGAAACCGCTCCTAACGATCATGAACACACCGAATAATATTTTTGCCGACGCTTATAGCTACATAATGATCATTACCGCAGGAATTGTTGCTAACATTTTTTACAACCTGTTGTCAGCCTTTCTACGGGCAGTTGGCAATAGTAAAGTTCCTTTGTTTTTCCTTGTCTTTTCCGCCTGTCTGAATGTGCTTCTGGATCTGTTTTTTATTATTCAGCTGCAGATGGGTGTGGCAGGTGCCGCATGGGCTACCAATCTGGCTCAGGCCATTTCCGCTGTTCTGTGTGCCATCTATATCTGGTGTAAAATTCCGGAGCTGAAGCCATACAGAAGTGACTGGAAAATCTCACGCACAGACACGAAAAATCAATTGGCAGCCGGTATTCCCATGGCATTACAGTTTGCGATCACCTCTTCCGGTACTATGATCATGCAATCTGCCATCAATCTATTCGGTTCTACGGCAGTAGCCGCATTTACTGCTACCGGAAAACTACAGAGTCTTCTTATGCAAGGTATGATTGCTATGGGACAGACCATGGCCACATACAGTGGACAAAATTTCGGTTCCGGTGATATCAAAAGAATCAAATTAGGCGTAAAAACTGCACTTGGCATCGCACTGGTCTATGCTCTTGTGGTGACCGCACTGATGTGTTCTCTGTTAAAACCTGCACTGCACCTGTTTTTCTCGGGTGATGTAGATATGTCAGCCATGCTCCCCTGGGCACAGACTTATGCATACATGTGCTCCATGTTCTTCATCCCGCTGAGCACGATTTTCATTTTTCGAAACACTATGCAAGGATGCGGTTACGGCTTTCTTCCGATGATGGGCGGCGTAGCGGAGCTTCTGGCAAGACTGGTAGTTTCCATCTTTGCCATGAAAATCCTAAATTTCCGTTTGGCATGCTTTGGCGATCCGGCGGCTTGGATTGCAGCTGCTGTATTTACCGGTATTTCCTACCTCTATGTTATGCGAAAAATCGAGCAAACTCATCCTGCTTAACTATTATCATCCCGCAGCCAGTCCCATATAGTACAGCCAGGAAACATATGCCCCTAACGTCCAGCTCATTGTTCTATCATAGTTTCAATAAAAATTCCGTATCCCTTGCAGGGATCCTTTACAAAAACATGAGTGACAGCCCCGATTACTTTGCCATTCTGTAAAATCGGTGCCCCGCTGAGCCCCTGGATAATTCCACCGGTTTTCTGAATCAGTTCCTCGTCTGTCACTCGGAAACTAATGCCTTTATTGGATTCCTGTGTATTGACATCCACTTTCGTGATCTCAATATCATACAATTCTCGTTCCTGATCAATGGTTACCAGAATCTGTGCCTGACCTGTCTCAATCTCCTGTTTGAAGCCAATCTTCATCGGTTCCGCTTCTTTCAGTGAATCTGGAATGCTCTCCAGACTACCGAAAATTCCGTTGTTTGTGTTTTTTGTGATCTGCCCCAGTCGGTTTGCCTGATTATAATGAATCTGTCCCAATAGTTCGCCGGGTTTTCCTTTTTCTCCACGGATTATACTCAAGATATTTGCCTGGTATGCAGTTCCATCCAGTATATTTACCAGATGATTCACATCCATATCTGTGATTCCATGTCCAAGTGCACCAAAACCGCCCTGTCCATCAATATATGTCAGGGTACCGATTCCTGCCAGATCATCCCGGATCCAAACACCAATCTGATACCTGTCATTATTCGTATAGACAGGTGTTACCTTACATTCAAAAGATTCGTCATCCCGCACAACCGTCAGTTCCAGTTCCGCTCCCTTGCTCTGCGCAACCATTTCCTGCAGTTCATCCTTTGTAGCAATTGATGTATGATTTACCGCAGTAATATAATCCCCGGCTTTCAATATGTGACTGGCCGGACTTTCCAACGGTATACCATTTTGCTCCAGGTCACAGATTTCCACCACAAGTACACCTTCCGTTTCGATATAAATTCCAAAGGGAATTCCACAGGGAATTACCTCGGTATCTTCCACAATGTGTACAGTCACGTCTTTCACTGGAATCAGCCCAAACAGCCGGCATTCCATCTCATAACTTCCACTTGGTATGGTTCCGTTGGATGCCACCGTTCCGTTTATGCTTCGAATCTGACTGGTCACCGGAAGTCCTTCTGTAATATCTAACGCCTCTCCGTATGCGATGCAGACGGAACCTGGAATTTCATCCAGCATCCATGCATATGCGAAAAACAACCAGACAGCCACCATGATGCCCCAGACGTATTTCCGCCTTTTTTTATAAATGCTCAAAACTTCCATCTTTCTCACACCCTTCTTTGGTAAATAAAAAAGATACCTTTTTTATCAGGTATCTCTTTCTTATCTGTTTCATGATCGATCTGTCATGCTCAGACTTCTTTGTTCTGTTTTTATTATATGGACAATCTATTTTTTCACACAGGTATTATCTTACCGCATCTGCCATTTCTTTCATTTCTTTTGCATTTTGTAAAACCGTATCCGTAATCTTGACGCCGCCAAGCATGCGTGCAAGTTCATGAATACTCTCTTCACGATTCAACGATCTGATATTTGAGATCGTACTGTCCGCACTGGAAGTTTTTTCAATTAAAAAATGATGATCTGCCATGGCTGCAATCTGCGGCAAATGAGTAATACAGATGATCTGGTGATTTTTTCCGGTCATTTTGATCTTCTCAGCCACCATCTGTGCTGTTCTTCCACTGATTCCACTGTCAATCTCATCAAAGATCAATGTCTCAATTTCATCATGCTCTGCAAGAACGGTTTTCAACGCCAACATAATGCGGGATAGCTCACCACCGGAAGCTACCGCATCCAACGGTTTCAACGGTTCTCCCGGGTTTGTTGAAATCAAAAATCTGGTTTCATCCCAGCCGTTGGCTGTATAATGATCCAGTCTGGAAAATTCCATCTCAAATTGGACATCCAGGAAATTCAGGTCTTTTAACGCTTCCTTTGTCTGCTCTGCCAATGACTTCGCATATTCCATTCGGATATCGCTCACTTCCTGACACAAATGCGCCAGACGTTCCTCTGCGTTCTTCAGCTTTTCCTGTAATTGCAGACAATATTCCTCATAATGCTGCAACTGATCCAGCTTTTCTTCCTTGACCTGCCGCTCTTCTAAAATATGGGCAATGGTTTTTCCATATTTTGCCTTCAAATGATTGATCAGATTTAATCTGTCTTCAATCTGCTGAAATGTCTCTTCTGAAAAATTCAGTTCCGAAACATATCCGGACAGCTCCCGGTTAAAATCACTGATGAGATTTTCGATTTCTTCAATCTGTGCAGCCAATCCTTCCAACGTTTCATCAAATTGTGCGATCGTACGCAAGGCATGCACTGCATTGCCAATCTGATCGGAGGCATTTTTGCTTCCCTCCGCACAAAGTTCCTGGCACTCCGCAATGGCTTCCATAATTTTTCGACCATTGGAAAGCTTGCGGTAATCGGCTTCCAGCTCCTCATCCTCACCAATCTTTAACTCTGCCTGATCAATCTCATCCATTTCATATTGTAAAAAAGAAATCTCTCTGGCCTGCTGCTCTGCATCCAGAGAAGCCTCCTCCAGTTTTTTTCTGCAGGTTGTATATTCCTCATAGACAGCAGCCAGTGCTGCCTTTTTCTCTTCCAACGCGCGTTTTGCAAAATCATCCAGATATTTCATATGATTCCGCTTTGCCAGAAGCGACTCATGCTCATGTTGTCCATGGATATCAATAAGCACCGATGCTACTTTTCGCATCAGAGACGCAGACACAGTCTCTGAATTAATTCGGCTGACACTTCGTCCACTGGCATAAATTTTGCGACTCATAATAATTTCCCCGTTTTCCGGGAAAATATCCATGGCACGTAATATCTCTGCCTGTGCTTCCTGTTCCACAGAAAAAATCAGCTCTACTAGGGCAAATTCTGCATTTTCCCGCAGCATGGATTTGGAAACTTTTCCGCCAAGCGCCAGATTTACAGATCCAATGATAATGGATTTTCCTGCGCCTGTCTCACCGGAAAGGATATTCAGTCCGGAGCCAAAGGTCACTTCCGATTCTTCGATCAATGCAAGATTTTTTACATGCAGATTTAATAACATCCTTTTCTCCTTCTACTCTCTCTGCAATGCCCGCAACCGCTGCATCAGCGCTGCCGTATCTTCCACGGTACGCACTGCACACATGATCGTATCATCTCCAGCGATACTTCCCACGATCTCATTGCAGTCCATGGCATCCAAAGCTACCGCAACAGCCATGGCCATACCGGAAACGGTCTTTATGACAAGAATATTCTGTGCCATATCCAGGGAAATAACTCCATCCTTAAATACACGGCTGTATTTTTCCTCCAGATCATTTCCGGCATCATACAGAGATGTATATTTCTGTTTTCCCCCTTTGATGGCTATCTTCGTTAACTTCAACTCCCTGATATCACGGGATACCGTGGCCTGGGTCACTTTATAACCGGCCTCGTTCAGGCGAACGCACAGTTCTTCCTGTGTATCTACATCATATTTGCGAATAATTTCCAGAATTTTCGCATGTCGTTTTGCTTTCAATACTGCTACCTCCTAATGGATCTCCTGCATCTTTTTACGCAAGATCTGTAAAAAGCTCAACTGATTTAACTTTAAAATTTTTGCATAGGCATTGGCTTTCTGAATGCGGATACTGTCACCTACTTTCATGTGTACAAAGCGATCCCCGTCAAAACTCACCTCTGCCTCTTCATCTTCTTCCTGACGGCGTTTTGCCAGTGTTACGTCAATAACTGCATCTGAGCCCACTACGATACTTTTTGCCAGGGCGCTGTGTGGATTAATCGGTGTGATCAGCATCAGATCTGCCTTCGGATCCACGATCGGACCGCCTGCTGACATACTGTAACCGGTAGATCCCGTCGGAGTGGAAATGATGATTCCATCTGCGCTGTAGTTTGCCAGATACTCGCCATTTACCGACACGATCAAATTTACAATCTGTGGAAGACCGGTTCTGTGGATTACGATATCATTTAAGGCAAAGGTTGCTTTCCCCGAACCATCCTTCTGGCTGCTTCCTTTGATCAGCATACGCTCCTCCAGTTCATAGCGATCTTCAAACAACCGGTCAATGGCATCAAATACCGTACTTCGCTCCAGCTCGCACAGATAACCAAGAGTACCCATATTGACACCGATCAGCGGAATGCCGATACTTGCCATGTCTCTGGCTGCCCGCACCAGCGTACCGTCACCGCCAAGCACGATAATGCAGTCCGCATCAATGTCGGAAGGCTGGAATCTACGCAGGTTACGGTCATTCCATCCGGTTTTTGTGCTGACATAATGCATACAGGTACCACCCTTTGCGATAATATAATCCGAAATGGCATTTGTGACTGCCAGATTCATGTCTTTATGTTCGTTTGTGATAATAAAAAACTTTTTCATATTACTTATCAAGCTCTGCATGTGCAGCTTCTACCACTGACACCGGATCAACGCCTTCCTCCTTTGCCGCTGTCTCACATTTCTGAATGTGCACCAGATATTCGATATTTCCCTCCGGTCCTTTGATTGGGGAGTAGGAAAGGTGATGCACAGAAAAACCATGCTCCAGTGCAAAATTCACAATTCGCTCTACTACTTCCAGATGTACGGCTTTGTCTCTTACCACACCTTTTTTACCGACTTTCTCACGACCTGCCTCAAACTGTGGTTTGATCAGACACACCATCTGGCCGTCATCTTTCAAAAGATTTCTGGCAGGCTCCAGGATTTTTGTCAGGGAAATAAAGGATACATCCACCGAGGCGAAATCCAGTGCATCATCAATATCTTCCGGTGTCACATAACGGATATTTGTCTTTTCCATGCAGACAACCCTTGGATCCTGACGCAGTTTCCATGCAAACTGACCGTATCCGACATCTACGGAATACACTTTGGATGCTCCGTTCTGAAGCATACAGTCCGTAAAACCGCCAGTGGAAGCTCCGATATCCATACAGATATCTCCATCCAGCTTCAAACCAAACTCCTTCATCGCTTTTTCCAGTTTCAGACCACCACGGCTGACATATTTCAGTGTGTTTCCGTGAATCTCAATCGGTACATTTTCATCAAAAGAAGCACCTGCTTTGTCCTCCCTCTGATTATTTACAAACACATTTCCTTCCATGATCATGGCTTTCGCCTTCTCTCTGGAAGGAGCCAGATTTCGTTTTACAAGTAATACATCCAGTCTCTCTTTCATATCTGTTATCTATTTCCTTTTTTCTTGCATCGAAAACGTTCGATGGTTTCTGCTTTCTACCTATATTTTTTGCCTATTGTAGTTTTGTTTATCCGTTTCGCTATAGATTCTGATAAGTTTCGATGATCTTATCTGTCATGCTTTCTGCATCCAGTCCAATCCTCGCATGCAGCTGTGATACCGTTCCATGCTGTACAAACTGATCATCGATACCAAAATGAAGTACCTTCGCAGTTTCATCCGCCGCACTTAAGTAAGCTGCCGCCGCATACCCGAAGCCGCCCCGCAGAATATTTTCTTCCATGGTAACAATCAGTAAATGTTCCTCTGCTGCTTTGTGCAGTGCTTCTTTGTCCAGCGGTTTTACAAAACGCACATTGTTCAGAGAACAGTCATATCCCTGTTCATGCAGCAGTTCATGTACTTTTACCGCTTCTTCCATCATATTTCCAACAGCAAATATCGCGATCTGCCGCTCTTCATATATCCATTCACTCTTTCCGTACACAATCGGAGCCCGGTGTTCTTTTAAACCGGCATACGCCTGTCCACGCGGGTAACGTAAAGCCACCGGTCCATCCTGACGGAAGGCAAACCGGAGCATATCAGCCAACTCCCATTTATTTTTAGGCGCCAGAACTGTCATATTCGGGATCATACCAAGGAAAGACAGGTCAAACACACCCTGATGCGTCTCTCCGTCCGCGCCAACCAGTCCCGCACGGTCGATGGCAAATACCACCGGAAGATTCTGCATACAGACGTCATGCACGATCTGGTCAAATCCTCTTTGCAGAAATGAAGAATATACTGCAAACACTGGGTGCAGTCCCGCTGCCGCCAGTCCTGCCGCAAAGGTCACTGCATGTCCTTCTGCAATTCCAACATCAAAGAAACGTGCCGGATATTCTGCCCGGAACCGCTTCAATCCAGTTCCATCTGCCATGGCTGCCGTAATGGCTACCACAGAATCATTTTTTGCCGCGATCTTACAGATTACTGTAGAAAACACATCGGTATAATTCGGTTTGTCCTTTTTCACCAAAGGCTGTCCACTTGGAATATCAAATGGACCTGTGCCGTGAAAACGGTCCGGATGCAGCTCTGCCGGTTCGTAGCCGCGTCCTTTTTCTGTCTGTACATGGACAACCACCGCACCGTTTACTTTTTTTGCTTCTCGCAAAATGCGTACCATATCTGTCAGATTGTGTCCGTCCACCGGACCAAGATACGTGATTCCCATGTTCTCGAAAATCATGCCCGGGATCAGTAGCTGTTTTAAACTGCTTTTTGTCTTTCGGATTCTGCGGACCACACGCTCGCCGTAAGGCAGACGTTCCAGAGAACTGTGTACACCGGATTTAAACTCCTGATAAGCCTCAGCTGTACGCAAGGAAGCCAGATGCTGTGACAATCCACCGACATTTTCCGAGATAGACATTTTATTGTCATTTAACACAATAATCATATTCGTATGAAGTTCAGCCGCATTATTTAATGCTTCAAAGGCCGGACCTCCGGTCAAAGCGCCGTCACCGATCACAGATACCACATGATAATCCTCTTCCAGCAGATCTCTGGCTCTCGCATAACCAAGTCCTGCGGAAATGGATGTAGAACTGTGGCCGGTATCAAAGGCATCACAGTCGCTCTCCGACCGTTTCGGGAAACCACTCATTCCATCTAACTGACGCAGATGCTCAAATTCCCGCTTTCTTCCAGTCAGGATCTTATGCGTGTAAGACTGATGTCCCACATCCCATATGAGCTTGTCCTCCGGAAAATTCAGCACCAGATGCAAAGCCATGGTAAGTTCCACGACACCAAGATTTGACGCCAGATGACCGCCGGTTTTTGAGATATGCTCGATCAGGAACTGACGAATCTCACCCGGCAGTTCTTCCAATTGTGCCTCACTTAAATATTTTATATCGTTTGCCTGATTAATTCGGTCAAGTACTGCCATTTTTATCCCCTATTTTTTTCTGTGAATTAAATATCTGATCAGTTCATTCAAGAATATATTTTTCTCTGAAAGCGATGCCACTCCCTCTAATGCACGCTCAGATATTTCTTCTACATCCTTCTCGGCCTGTGCCAGTCCGCGGATGGTTACGTATGTTGTTTTGTGATTTTTCTCATCACTGCCGATTGGTTTACCAAGTGTCTCAATGTCACTGGTCACGTCCAGAATGTCATCCTGAATCTGGAACGCAAGTCCCACATCTTTTGCCACCTGTAAGATTACCTGTTGCTCTTCCTCGGAAGCCCCTGCAAGCACAGCACCGATCATCATGGAAGCTTCAATCAATGCTCCTGTCTTCAGATCATAGATAAAATCCAGTTTTTCCCGCTCCAGCGGCTGTCCCTCGGATTCCACATCCACAACCTGACCGCCGAGCATACCATAGATACCCGCTTTCTGCGCAAGAATCTGAAGCGCTCTGGCTACCGCAGGATTTCCGACGTCCTGCATCAGTCCTTTGCAGGCTGTCTCAAATGCAAAATTCAGCAATGCATCTCCAGCCAGGATTCCCATGGCTTCTCCATAAACGACATGGGTTGTTTTTCTTCCACGACGGTAATCATCATTATCCATCGCCGGAAGATCATCATGGATCAGAGAATAAGTATGAATCATCTCAATTGCAGCCATAAAAGGCTCAATGATATCGGATGTTCCGCCAAACAACCGGTACGTTTCCTGCATCAGCATTGGCCGCAGACGTTTGCCCCCTGCCAGAAAGCTATAATTCATTGCTTCCATCACGTTTTTTTGATAACCGGTCTCCTCCGGCAGATATTTTTTTATGATCTCCTCTACCTGGCTGGTATGCTCTGCAATCTCTTTCTTAATATCCATCATCCACACCTCTCTTATTCAAAAGGAACTTCTGTCCCATCCTCTGCGATCTGAAGCATTTTTTTCTCTACGGTATCCAGCTTCTGATTGCAGTTCTGTATTTTTTTCATTCCCTGCTCATATAATGCAAAAGCATGCTCCAGGGAAAGTTCTGGATCTTCCATATGTTCGAGGATCGTATCCAGTTGTTCAAACATTTCCTCTAAGGAGATTTCTTTTGATTCTGTCGTTTCCATTTTATTTCACTACTCCGTTTTTCTCTGTTCCACAGACTCTTGCCGTGATTTTTCCATCCAGCAGCTGTGCCTCGATCTGTTCATCCATCTGCACATCATCCACAGAATGAATCGGCTTTCCATCCGCTTTACTCACAAATGCATATGGTCCCTGCAATTTTTTCAACGGGGAACATCCGTCCAGTTTTGCTGCATACATTTCCAGCTGATGCCGTTTTTTTTGCAAAATCTCCTGCATGCTGCGCTCCAGATTTTCTTCCAGATCCGTCAGATACTGCCGCTTCTGCATCAATTGATTCTTCGGATGCAGCGCTTTCAGATGCAATTGATATTCCCGTACTCTGCTTCTTGCCATTTCCATCTGCTGATTCATCCGGTACAACAGCGTCTGCTCGCTCATATCCAATCGTTCCTGTATCTGTTTGTAATCAAACACGGCAAGCTCCGCTGCCGCGGAAGGTGTCGGTGCTCGCAGATCTGCCACATAGTCTGCAATGGTATAATCCGTCTCATGTCCAACCGCAGATATGATCGGAATCGGACATTCAAAAATAGCCCGTGCGACAATTTCTTCATTAAATGCCCACAGGTCTTCCATCGATCCGCCGCCTCGTCCGACGATGATCACATCTACATTTTTCTCCTCCATCGCATAGATTCCCTGTACAATGGATGCAGCCGCACCTTCCCCCTGCACCAGTGCAGGATACAAAAGCAGCTGTACATAAGGATTTCTGCGACGGGAAATATTCTGAATATCACGGATTGCCGCTCCGGTTGGCGCTGTCACCACACCGATGCGGAACGCATAACGGGGAATGTCCCGCTTATATTCCTGCGCAAACATTCCCATCTCTTCGAGTTCTTTTTTTCGCTCCATAAATTTCTGATAGAGGATTCCAACACCATCACGGGTCACCTGTTGCGCATACAACTGATACTGTCCGTCGCGCTCATAAATATGAATTTCTCCCAGAACAACAACACGGTCACCCACATCCATATGAAAAGACAATCCCTTGACTGTATTGCTGCGAAACATCACAGCTTTGAGTACGCCAGTCTCATCTTTCAAGGTAAAATAAATGTGTCCGGAACTGTGATATTTACAGTTCGATATCTCCCCCCGCACCGCAATATGGCTCATCATAAAATCCTGTGCGAACATATTCTGTATATAAGAATTTACCTGCCCCACAGAATAGACATTCCGTCTCATGCCAGTCCGGATAAAATTCCGTTTACAAATGCCGGTCCCTGATCAGATCCGTATAATTTTGCCAGTTCAACGGCCTCATTGATAGATACCGATACCGGAATATCTTCCTCATATTTGATCTCGTAGGCTGCCAGACGCAGAATAGAAAGTTCTGCTTTCGCCATACGGCTTGTTTTCCAGTTTTTGGATGCTGCATTTAAAGTTGCATCCAGATCATCCAGATGCTCTACAATGCTGTGTACCTTATTTAAAATATAATCAGAATCTTTCTGACGTACCTCTCCAAGTTCTTCCATATACAGCGCAATCTGCTCATCTAACTCTTCGGCGCTGTGAAATTCTACTCCAAACAGAATTTTAAAAATCTGTTCTCTCACTTCTCTTCGGCTCATGTTATCCTCCATATTTTTCCTCATTTGAGTACACTCCATCTCTGTCTGACAGAAGTATTTACTCACAAATCGAGTAGGTTGCCCTACTCGACTGCATTTTTCATGTCAACATCTGCAATTCTGACATTTACACCGGATACCTCAAGCCCTGTCATATTCTCAATTGCTGTTTTTACTTTCTCCTGTACATTGCCGGATACTGCCGGGATTGCATAACCGTAAGCAATATTGATCGTCACATATACTTCGATCTTTCCTTCCTCTGTCACTTCCACACGCACACCTTTGGACAGGTTCTTCATACCAAGACGACTAACCAGCTCTTTTGTGATATTTCCACCCATAGAGCAGACACCCTCTACTTCTGTGGCAGCAAGTCCTGCAATGATTGTGATGACTTCTTCTGCGATCTGAACTTCACCAAGTCCGTCTTCTTTGATTTTTAATCCTTTTCTATCTTCAGCCATGGAAAAACCTCCTAAAATATAATTCACTTTTCATTATTATCTAGTATACCAAATTATTTCCCGTTTGAAAACTTATTTTTTACAGGATTGAAGCAAACACGTTACATACGATCAGAGAGACCGCCGCGGAAAACAATACGCTTTGCAGCGGACGCACCACGCCCCGCCTGCGCCAGAAAATATTCAGCAGGATAATGCCAAGCGTCAGCAATACCATTGTCTTCGCCGGCCACGCATACCAGCTGGTAATTTCCATATTCTGATAAAACATGGATGTTCCAACTGTCAGAAGCAGTCCTGACACGATCGGACGCATATAGGTCTGCAGCACATGGAAAATCCTTAAATTTTCAAACTGTTCATAAATGTACACCACAGCGGAAAATGTGCCGCCGGAAGCTGCAATACTGCAGGAAAAGCCGCACAGTGCCACGAAAATACCGCACCACGTTCCACCACTCTCACATCCAAGTATGTATCCAACCCCGGTCAGTATCTTACACAAAATTGATCCCGGAAGTCCGTTCGCCACAGATGCGATCTTAAAATAAAAATCATCATGACTGATCATTCCGGTATTGACAAAAAGACCATTTGCTACCGCCAGATACGCATCTCCACCACCAAAAGATATAATTGCAGAGATCAATCCCCGGATTGCGAATCGTATGGTATCTCCAAAGCAAATCAGAGCCGGAAACGACAAAATCAAAAAAAACAGTGCCCAGGAGATTTCTTCTTTTAACAGATTTATCAGCTTATTCCATGAAAATGGTATTTTTCCCTCAATACTACTGTAAATTCCGTAAATCGCCAGTATTGACATTACTGCTCTGAGCACCCACAATACTTCCGGACTGCTGATCAGATGCATTTTCCCGACACAAAGGCAATACAACACCGTGACTGCTCCGGAAATCACGATCCTGCTCCAGCGGAATCTTCCTCCGGTAAAGAAAATGATAAAAAATGCTACACACAACACATCAATCGTTGATATGTCAAAAATCGGTGTCCGCTTAATTCCAAATAGCTGAAATATTTCTTTTCCGGAAGTCAGCAAAAAAACAAGGAGCATAAAAGTCATTCCGCTTTTTGCTGTTCCACTTTCCCTGCCTTCCCGAAAAGTCCCCTTGGCATACATAAGCAACATATAAATGATATACGCCGTCACGCCTGCTGATGCAAAAAGGATCTGGCGTAGCACCAGATTTCCGGAACTGTTGATCATCATCAAAAGCAGCACCGTCAGGAATGTACCCGGCAGTCCCATCAGCAGCGCTGACAGGATCATTCCCGGAATGCCACAGACTTTCCGACCCACACCGGCGGCTACTTCCACCGGAAGAGCTCCCGGCGTGATATTCGCCACAACCACGTCTTTCGTATATTCTTCCTTATCGATCAGTTTTTTCTCATAAACAACCTCTGATTCGATCACCGGTACCAGTGCTGATCCTCCGCCAAAACCGATACATCCGATTTTAAACATGGTGCTCAGTAATTTTTTCATATTCAGATTTTTTTTATTCTTTTGCTTTCTTTTCTTCATATGATCAAATTCTCTTATTTGACAGGCTTACGCTTTCTGGATCATCTCTAAAAATTCCGCTTCACTGATCACCGGAATACCGAGATCCTGCGCTTTGTTCAACTTGCTTCCGGCATTCTCACCGGTCAGTACATAACTGGTTTTCTTCGAAACACTTCCGGCTGCTTTTCCACCATTTTTCTCAATCAGCTCCTGGGCTTCTTTTCTGCCAAGGGTCGGCAGCGTACCCGTTACAACAATTGTCATTCCCGCCAGCAAATCTCCCATTTCCTCTGATTCTGGCATTTTCATATTGACACCGGCCTCTTTCAACCGGGCAATAATCTTCTGATTTTTTTCACTGGCAAAATATTTCAAAATGCATTCCGCACTGACTTCTCCGATATCGTTGACCTCCAGCAATGCTTCTTTTCCGGCATGCTGCAGTGCCTCGATACTGCCAAACTGACGCATGATTGCTTTTGCTGCCGCCTTTCCGACATTCTGAATACCAAATCCGGTCAGAAGGCGGAACGGCTCGTTTTGTTTGCTGCTTTCAATGGCATCCAGCAGTTTATCTGTATTTTTCTCTTTTCCTATGATTCCCTGGTCGATCAGCGTTTCCCGATGTTCCTTCAGATGATAAATGTCTGCAATATCATGGATATAGCCAAGTCGCACCAGTTCTGTCACATATACTGCGCCAAAACCTTTGATATCCATGGCATCACGCCCGACAAAGTTAATGATATGCCGCTCTAACTGTGCCGGGCAATCAGGAGATACGCAGCGGATATCCGCCGTATCTTTTTCACGGACTGTTTTTGCGCCGCAGACCGGGCAGGTATCCGGAATCTGGAAACGTACCCATCCCTCTGGTCGTTTTTCTTTCCGCACCTCCTTGATTTTCGGAATAATTTCACCAGACTTATACACAACAATAGTATCGCCGATTCCAATATCCAGATCATTAATAAAATCCTGATTGTGCAGTGTCGCACGGGATACGGAAGTGCCACACAGACGCACCGGTTCAAAAATAGCGGTCGGCGTGATCCTGCCGGTTCTTCCCACAGAAAGCTCGATATCCAGCAATTTCGATTCTTTCTCTTCCGGCGGATATTTGTACGCGATGGCCCAGCGAGGAACTTTGGAAGTTGCTCCTAAAATCTCACGGTCAGTAATAGAGTTGATCTTTACAACCGCACCATCAATATCATAGGACAGATTTCCTCTGTTTTCTCCAATCTTGCAAATAGCATCCCAGACTTCATCCGCTGTATGACAGACACAATAATCATCAATAACTGGAACTCCCTGTTTTTTCAGATACTCATAACCTTCTACATGTGTCTTAAACTCATGTCCACGCACTTCCTGTACATTAAAAATAAACATGGACAATTTTCGCTGTTTTGTAATGCTGCTGTCTAACTGGCGCAGAGTGCCTGCCGCACAGTTTCTCGGATTTGCAAAGGTTTTCTTTCCAAGCATTTCCTGCATTTCATTTACTTTTTCAAAATCCGCATTCTTCATATATACTTCGCCGCGAATTTCAATATATGGCAGCGGATCTTTCATCTTTTTCTTTACATCACGGATCACTTTGGCATTGGCGGTCACATCCTCACCCTGAATGATACCGTCACCACGAGTGACCGCCAGCTTTAATTCGCCCTCTTCATAGCGGAGTGCCATGGAAAGACCGTCAATTTTATACTCTACCACAAATTCCGGATGTTCTAACTGCTGTTGCATTTCCTCCACAAATGCATATACCTCTTCCTTGGAAAATACATCCTGCAGGCTCAGCATCGGCACATTATGACGCACCAGTACACCGGCGGTACGTTTTGCTGTTCCACCGACTTTCTGCGTCGGAGAATCCGGTGTGATAAGTTCTGGATGCTCCTTCTCCAGCTTTTTCAGTTCCTGCATCATCATGTCATATTCATAATCGGTGATTTCCGGATCGTCCATATTGTAATATCGGTTGCCGTGATATTCGATTTTCTGGCGCAGCGCATCAAGCTGTGCCTGCACCTGTTTCATTGTCTGTTCCATTTCCTAACTCCTCTTTCCTGGCTTAGTCCCCTTCGGCGCACTGTATGATTTTGCTGTCAGCTTTTTCAGCGTATTCATCTCCTCGGCTGTCAGTTCCCGATAAGTTCCCGGCTGTAAATCCCCAAGTAAAATATTCATCACTCTGGTGCGCACCAGTTTAGTGACACGGTATCCGCATGTCTCACACATTCTGCGGATCTGACGGTTATATCCCTGAGTCAGTATAATGCGAAATGTCCGGTCATTTACTTTCGTCACTTTACACGGTCTGGTATGTACATCCAGTTCTTCCAGATACAGGCCGCCACGCATCTGATCTAAAAATTCCGGCGCAATCTTCTGATTTACAGTAACCACATATTCTTTCTCATGATAGTTTCCTGCCCGCATCATCTTATTGACCAGCTCTCCCTGATTTGTCAGCAGAATCAGCCCCTCAGAATCTTTATCAAGGCGTCCCACCGGATAAATCCGTTTCGGATAATTGATAAAATCAATAATATTGTTCTTTTCCCGTTTTTCCGCTGTACACACAATTCCCACCGGTTTGTGAAACGCGATCATGATCTCTTCTGTCTCCGGCCGCACATCTTTTCCGCAAAAAGTAACCCGCATTCCCGGCAGTACACGGTCTCCGGTCACGGCTTTGCGGCCGTCCAGCCATACATTTCCGTTTTCAATTTCCCGATCTGCCGCGCGCCGGGAGCATACCCCGGCTTCGCTCAGATACTTATTTATGCGGATTCCCGCCTGAACTTCTTTCTTCTGTGTATCCATTCTGTCCTTCGCTTTCTATTGTTCCATACATTTCGCTGTATGCAGCCGTTTCTTCATCCATCCGTCTTTTCTCAAGAATCTTTCTGATACGTCTGCATTTTTCTCAGATTATCCTCTTCAAAATCCACCATTTCTTTTGCCAGCTCTGTTGCAAAAATGCCTGCATCCCGGTATTTATGAATCGCATGTTTCAATTCTTTCACACCGCGTTCATTTCCTTTTCCGATCATGTCAGCGACATCTTCTGTCTTATTCTGCAATGTCTTCCGCATTTTAATCGACGTTTTCAGCATCGCTGTAGCGATTGGTTTCGGTTCCGCAGGTTCACTGCCGTTTGCCCGCAGGCGCATGCCCGCTTTCCGTCCAAACTGTTCCATTTTGTCAGCCTGCACATTCAGTTCATAGGCAAATTCCTCATCGTAAATATCTTTTAACACCTCATGAATGGCATCCACACCCATGCTGGAATTTCTGCAGATTTCATGAAGCAGATCATTCTCGTCTTTCTGTGTCATGGCAAAACCTCCTCTTTTTTAGAGTTAGTATTGTCATCTTACTGTAAAATATTCCATTCCCGTCCATTACATGCCGTTAATGATCCTGTTTTCTCATATTTTACACACATATCAAAAGGGAACAGTCAACCTGTCCCCTCTTTTTATTTCTTTTGTAATACGGTCCAAAACATTACTGCTGGGTTGTAACATATTCTGTCTTTACATATCCCACGATATCGCCGGTTTTTACCTTACTCCATCCGTTTGCTGTCACTGCAAGCTGACGAAGTTCAGAACCCTGGATTGCGGATGCTAGTACTGTGGACTGCTCATTCGGCTCCTGACGGATATTCATTGTTTCCGTTGCATATACCCATGCTTTCTGCTCAGTTTCTGTCGTATCCGTTGTCTGCTGTTGCTGAGCAGCTTCCTGCGCCTGCTGATCCTGTGCGGACTGCTGCTGAGCTGCTTCCTGCGCCTGCTGATCCTGTGCGGACTGCTGCTGAGCTGCTTCCTGTTCCTGCTGTGCTACCTGCTGAGCTGCCTCCTGTGCTTTCTGGTCCGCTTCCTGTTGCTGCTGTGTATTCCACTCGCTGATCGCATTTGTCAGAGTCACTTCCACCATATTTTTCAGATTTTCATCTGAATTAACAGCATCCTCATAACGGGTCTGGACATTTGCCTGCAGGGCAATGACATCTTCACCGTTCTGATAATCACTGATCAGCTGAAGAATCGTATCATCCATAGGATTCTCCTGATACTGTAAGTTAAATGGACTGTATATATTATCAATATAATACTCACCTTTGTCATTTGTTGTCACATAGAAGAAATCAAGTCCAGGTGCTGCAGTATCTACATTTTTATACTTCAGATCAAATGCTACCGATACGATGAAAGAATGATCATCCGCACCTGTTTTTGTATAACAGGTTATATTATCAAATTTTTCTATGTACTGACTGTACATGGTGATATATGTTTTTTCTTTATCAGAAATCGGATTTGCATATGTAAGCATCTCACCGGTGTTGCCGGATGCATATGCTGCATAATAATTTTCAATCAGTGCGTTGATTTCTGTATACTGATCTGTCTCATATTCCTGAGCAGATAATGCAAGATCTTTATTGGCAGCTTTCTTTGCTTTCATACTCTTTACACCAATCACGATTGCACAGATCACTACAACTACAACCAGACATCCAATACCGACAAAAGCAATATTTCTGCGCATAAAAGCGATGGATTTTTCTTTTTTCGCTTCGGATTCATCTAGGCTGCGACGCATTGTCTTTTTCTTCGATGCCATATGATGAGAATCGGACTTCGCACCTGCCATACGGGATTTATCTTTTACGGTTTCTTCCGAAATAAACTCCAGATCATCGAAAATCTCATCTTTTTCTTTATCTTTTTTACGATGATGGTGCAGTCTGGTCTCAAAGACATGCTTCTGTGAATGCTCCGTTTTTCCTTTTTTGCCTTTTTTATATTCAGTTTTCTTTTCTTCTCCTGTTACAATGTCCGGGATTTCATACTCTGTATCACTGTTTTTTATATTATTATCTGTTGTTTTTTTCTTATCAAATTCTGACATATCTTACCTCCGATAGTTCGCCTAACATAATACCACAGAGGATAAAATACGTCTAGGTATTTAAAAAAAGTTTATGAAATAATCACATTTGTCCACTTTTCATTAAACTCTGTTTATCTTGTGTTAAAAACCTGGATCATGTAATGATTCCTCCTGCTTCTACCGCAGTGTCGACTCCAGTTCCGCCCGGTTATTGGTATATACAAATGCGTCCTCTCTTGTTATATACCCTTGCTGCATGAGCCGGACCAGATCCGCATTCAGCGTATGCATGCCGAGTGCTGCTCCGGACTGCATCATGGTGGAAATCTGATGCGTTTTGCCCTCACGGATCAGGTTCAAAATCGCATCCGTAGCGACCAGAAGCTCTGTACCCGCAATTCTCGTCACGCCTCCGCCACACGGGATCAGACATTGACTGACAATTCCTCTCAACGTACCAGCCAGCTGAATCCGAACCTGATTCTGTCCTTCTGCCGGACATGCATCAATAATTCGCTCCACGGTTTGTGCCGCTCCGGTTGTATGAAGCGTGGAAAGTACAAGATGTCCGGTTTCTGCCGCCATCAGTGCAGCCTGGATTGTTTCATAGTCACGCATCTCTCCCACAAGGATCACATCCGGATCTTCACGCAGGGCACTGCGCAGAGCTGATGCAAAATCGGATACATCGTCTCCTACTTCCCTCTGATGAATCAGAGACTGTTTGCTTTCATAGACATACTCAACCGGATCTTCAATTGTAATAATATGCCGGTCACTGTACTGATTCATATATTCGATCATAGCGGCCAGCGTTGTGGATTTTCCACTTCCCGTCGGCCCGGTAACAAGGATCAATCCACGAGGGGATTTCGCCATTTCATAGAGAACGGTCGGCATCTTCAGTTCTTCCAATGTCGGAATTGATGCATTCAGCAGCCGGATGGTTGCTGCCATTTTTTTCTGCTGCCGGAACACATTCACTCTCTGCCGTTTTCCATCTGTCGTCTGAAAAGAGAAATCGGCATCCTTTCCCTGTTCAAACAGCATTCTCTGCCTGTCCGGCATCATGGCATACAGCATACCCGTTATTTCATCTGCTGGGAACTGTGTCTGTGCCGGAATCAGTTTTCCGTTGATCCGGTACCAGACCGGCATTCCTTCTGAAATATGAATATCCGATGCTTGTTTCTCCCGTGCTTCCCGTATGATTGCATCTACGGTCAGCTGTAAACTGCCATCTGCCATACTGTCAGACCTCTCTTTCTCTATCTGTCAGTTCCTACTGATAACTGATTTTTAACAATTCTTCCGGTGTGGTCACACCCTCTTTTACCAGATTCAGGCCACTTTCCTTTAACGTACGCATGTGCTGGTGTTCTTTCGCATATGCTGTGATTTCTTCTACTGTATTATGATTGATGATCATACGGCGGATTTCGTTATCAATTGAAACAATCTCATGCACCGCAATTCGTCCGCTGTAACCAGTATGATTACAGTGCGCACATCCAACACCGCGACGCACTTTTTTGACATCTTCTCCAAGAAAAATCTGTTCCTGTTCGGTTGTCTCCATCTCCACACCGCATTTTGGACACACTTTACGCATCAGACGCTGTGCCACCAGTCCCACCAGCGAATTGGCCACCAGATACGTTTCCACTCCCATATCCTCCAGGCGGACAATACTGGAAACCGCATCATTGGTATGCAACGTACTCAACACCATATGACCGGTGATTGCTGCACGGACGGAAGTACCTGCGGTCTCTCCGTCTCGGGTCTCACCTACCATGATGATATCTGGATCCTGGCGCATCAGGGCTCGCAGACCCACATCAAAGGTCAGCCCTGCTACTGGATTTACCTGTGTCTGATTGATTCCAGCCATATTTTTTTCCACCGGATCCTCGATGGTGGAAATATTGACATTTCTGCTGGACAGATAATCCAGCACCATATATAACGTCGTGGATTTACCGCTTCCTGTCGGTCCGGTAATATAAATAATTCCGTTCGGACGGTTCAGCATCGGTGCAAACTGGTTATAGCTGTAATCATCCATACCAAAATGATCTGCATGATCCATATGAGTAGTCGCAGCCATGATTCTCAGTACTGCTTTTTCACCAAATACTGTCGGCAATACAGATACACGAATATTTACACTTCCGCCTTCCAGATTGACACGAAAATGTCCATCCTGTGGAATTCGTTTCTCTGCAATATCCAGATTTGACAAAATCTTAATACGGGCGATCAGCGGTGCATGGATATGTCTCTGAATCGTTACATATTCCATGATCACACCATCAATTCGCATTCGTACTTTCGTCTCTGTCTCAAAAGGCTCGATATGAATATCACTTGCTTCTGATTTGATTGCACGCTCGATCAGACTGTTCAGCAGTCGAATGATCGGTGCTTCATCATCTCCGGCCCCCAAATCCTCAATGGCCAGTTCTTCCGCCTCCGGAATGGCAAAATCTACATTTGCCTGCGTCGCTGCTTTTCTGGCACTGACCTCTGCAAAATAATAAGAAACAGCTTTTCGCAGGGGTTCTTCCTCACTCAGATAAATCTGCAGCTGGCAGCCGGTCTGCTGTCGTACTTCCTCCAATGCAAAATAGTTCAGCGGATCGTTTGTAACGATAGTCATATTGTGTCCCTGAACGCTGAGCGGAAGAATCAGATTTTTCTCACACAGTTCGCGGTTTACCATACCAACTGCCTGAAGCTCCACAGTCTGCTGTACCACATCTATAATTTCCAGATGCAGTCTGCTGGCCAGCGCATCCAACACCTGTGTCTCCGAGACAAATCCCAGTTCCATCAAGATCTGACCTACTCGTTTGTCACGATGTTCCTTCTGCCATACAAGCGCCTGCTGCATCTGCGCCTCTGTTACATATCCTTTTTCAATCAGAATATCTCCAATTCTCAGATTCGTATTCACTTACTCATTTCTCCTTCAAGTTTTACGCTTCTAATTTTCTCCGCAGGTGTATACCGCCAATGTGCAGTTACAGCTCATCTGAGAAACCGTCTGCAGACTACTGTTTACATACTCATTTTCCTGCATGGAAAAAGATGTCACCTGAATCCCCGGATAATTATTGGCGACATCATCCAGAAATGCCCGGATTTCCGTTTCATTTCCCTGAACTGTCACATCCACGGATGTAGTGTTGACATCAGCCGCCTGTGGCACAGTCCTCCCCTCTTCCTGTGCAGTTTCTGCACTGTCCGAAGTATCCTCTACCTCTGTGCTTTCCACATCCGTTGTATCCGTTGTTGCCTCTGCATTATTCACTTCTGATAATACATATGCAGACGGAACCCCCGGAGCTGTCCCGGTAATATTCAGATACACCGGGAACAGATTATGGTCCAGCACGATTCCCGTAACCAGTTCATCTACCTGTCGATTTTCCAGCAGATCATAATAGCCTTCTTTCGTAGCCTGCAACAATTCCTGCTGTTTTGCAATCTTCACATCAAGATTGCCTGTCCGATCCATTACATCCTGCATTTCCTGCTGCTCTGCTTCCACCTCGGTCCGCTGGTCGGACAGATCCATATGCTTATCTATGGCCGGAAAAATAAGAAACCGGATCATAAAAAATGCTACCAGCACACAGGCCAGCACTTTCAAAAGGAAAATATCCTTCGGTCTTAATTCCATACTGATTTTCATTACTGCTCACCTCCGGCTTCTTCTGCTTTCAATACACAGGAAAGCATCAGGGAATACTCTCCGCCATCATAACTGTAACCACTGTAATTCACAGAATCAAACAATCCGGTATCATCCAGCTTTTGAATATAATTCGGGATGTCAATAACTTTGCGGCTCACTGCATGAAAAGTCAGCGTACCGGTCGACATATCCAGTGACTGTACACGCACAGACATATCATTACCGCCTACATCCACGATTTTTTCCAGCATTTCCTCTGTCAGATCCGGATATGTATCAAGATTCTGTTTCATCTGCGCTACCTGACTCAATTGTGTTGCCAGTTTTTCACTCTCTGTCTCTTTAGCAAGTGCTTTACTGTATTCTTCCTGTACCTGGGAATCATTGATCCAGTCCTCAATGGCAGCTGTCTTATGTGCTTCTGCCAGATTCCATACTGACAGACCCGCGTATAACACTGCACAAATTCCAAATATAACCAGCGGATATATAATCTGCTTCGCCGTATTTTTTGTTTTCACCGTTCCCTCTTCATGGGTGCAGCACCATACCTGATACAGATTGATCTCTTTCGTTTTTTCTTTCATCAGAGCACCGATACAAGCCAGCCAGTCTTCCGCATTTTCCGCTGCAGAAAAATTCAGGTCAATCTTCAACGGATGTGCTTCCAGCTGCATGTTATGAATGCCCTCCACACTGACCTCAAAATCATCGGTTTGACAACCTGCATAATAGACATCTGTGATCGGAACCTCAGATTTCGTTGTTGCATAAAACTGTAAAATACCGGAGATCAGACGAACAATCTCTGTTCCAAAATCCAAAGTACCGCGTTCACTGAAAATCCGGCTCTTTGTAGAGTACAGATATATCCCTTCCCGATACAACAGACTTGTCACACTGTTTTCTTCAAAAAGCAGGTAAATGGCAGTCTCACAGCTATGGCTTTTCTGATGCGCCATCACCCGCAGATACCCCTCAACATAGACGGTAATCTCACGGACAGGAAGTCCG
The DNA here is from genome assembly GCF_934295145.1 of uncultured Eubacterium sp. Taxonomy (GTDB): domain Bacteria; phylum Bacillota; class Clostridia; order Lachnospirales; family Lachnospiraceae; genus Eubacterium_I. The sequence continues at coordinate 40,119 of NZ_CAKRAS010000008.1, forward strand.
ATCTCGCGGCAGAATTCTATTACCTGTGTAATGATCGCATCATCGGCACTTCCACAGCAAAGGGTAACACCATTTTTTCGATCAGCCGAAATTACAGAATAATCCATAACGGAATCTCCTTCCGTTTCCGCCACAATGTTTTCTGCCATGCGGGTCAGCTCTTTTCCGGTTGCATATGGGATCTGCGTAATACGGCTGGAACTATAAGAAGATGGAAATACCATTTTCACCGGTCCCGGATGATGCTTCTGTGTATATTCCCGAAGCGCTTCCTTCCAAAGTTCGATAGGATTCCCGAATCCGTTGAGAGGAATCCGCTCTACCTCCTGTACCTTTGGCGGCTTTCCGGCTTTTCCGGAAGCAACAAGGATACACTCGTCCTGTATTACTATTACTGTATCACTCATCTGTATTTATCCTCCATTTTATCTGGTGTATCCATTTTATGAATTTTCAATAGCTGAATAGGATTCATAGATTGGCAGCATTACCGCCATCATGATAAATCCAACGATCACAGCCATAACGATGATCAGGATCGGCTCCATCAGTGTTACGATACGCTTAGTCGCCTGCTCTGCCTCATCCTCCAGCGTTGCCGCGATGGAATCCAGCATCAGATCCAGCCGGCCGCTCTCTTCGCCAATCTGTACTGTACTGGCCAGTTTCTTCTGAATGCCATCCACCATATGAAGAGCCTGAGACAATGGCACACCGCTGCGCACCTTCGTAACCACCTCACCAAACTGTTCTTCCACATAGGCGTTTCCAATGGTTTTCCCTGCAGTTGCGATAGCCATAGTAATCGGCATTCCACTTGTATAAAGGCTGCTTAGTATGCGTGCGAAACGTGCCGTATAGATAACCTGAAACAGATTGCCAAACAAAGGCATCTTCACTTTTCCACGATCCAGCGTTTTACGTACGCCCGGAATGCCTGCGATCAGGCGGATTACCATAACAATGGCAAATACGATGATCAGTGCTATATACCAGCGTTTCGTAAGAAAATCCGAACAATTGATCAATACCGTTGTCATCCACGGCAGTTGATCCAGCTGGTCAAATAATGACTGAAACTGTGGCAAAATAAATGTCACGATCAAAATAACGATAGCCACACACAAAATAAGTAAAATACACGGATATGTCATTGCTGACCTTACCTGCTGCGTCAACTTATAATCCTTTTCATATTGAACCGCCAGACGTCCGGTTACCTGATCAATGTTTCCACTTCCCTCGCCAGAACGAATCATCCCGATCATCAGATCTGGGAAACATTTTTTCGTCTCCATTGCCTCTGATAATGGAGTACCTTTCTTCAGATCCTGCAGGATATCTTTGTAGATCACACGCTCACCCGCTGTGATTCCCTCCTGCTCTGAAATAATATCAAGTGCCCTTACAAGTGTCACTCCGGAAGCCAGAAGCGTTGACAGCTCCCTGCAGAATACCGCAAGTTGTTTTGCCTTTAATTTCTGATAACCACGGCTCTCCGTTAAATTTTTTGCACTGATCAGAAAAAGTCCGTCTTCACGCAACTGCTGCTGTAGGGCATTCTCAGCAGCCGCCTCCAGCGTTCCCTTATGCTTTTTTCCTTTCATGTCTTTTGCGACATATCGAAAACGTGCCATCTTCTGAATTCCTTTCTGTCTATAATTTTCCCAGATACCATTTTACAATACGGTCTCCCACAAATGCAGAAACAGCCAGTCCCACAGCCAGGAACGGACCGAATGCAAAATGATCTTTCCTTTTCAATTTTCCACTTAACAACATAAAAGCTCCATAACCGCCTCCGGTAAGAAGCCCGATAAACATGGCACATACGGTAGCTCCCGTTCCCAGGAACAGTCCCGATGCAGCCATCAGTTTAATATCTCCGCCCCCAAAAGCTCCCGGAATGATCAGCGCCAATATCAGCATTGGTACTGAAATCACCACAGCCCCCAGCAGACGGCTTCCAATTCCATGCTCCGGAAACACCCATACTGCACACACCGCCAAAACAAGGATCATAATGTGAAATCTATCATATATCATCTGTGTATCCTGATCGATTAGGGCTACCACAAGCAATATTCCCAAATAAGCAAAAATCACTGCACCTTTCAGGGAAATAATTCCCGAAAGTCCACAGCCAAAATATATTCCGCAGCCGATAAATACTGCGCCTCCGGCTACTTCCACCAGAAAATCTCTCCAGGGGATCTTCCCCCCGCAGGTTCTGCACTTTCCACCAAGACAAAGATAACTGATACATGGGACCAACTCCAATCCTTTCAGTTCCCTGCCACAATTGGTACAATGGCTCCGCCCCTTAACAATACTTTCCTGACGGGGCATCCTGTCTATTACTACATTCAAAAAACTGAAGATACAGGCTCCAAAAAAAAACCGTATCACATATATTATCACTTCTACTACTGCTAACATTTTATTCTCCGGTATTGATCATGCTTTCTTCATGATACACAGTGTATCTGTCCTCTGCATCCGCATCATACCAGACCGTGTATTCCCCTTCCCGGTAAACAAATCGACAAACTGTATATCCGTCCTCTTCCACCTGAAGAATCCAAAAATCTCCAGGCACTTCACTTAACTGTAAAATTTCTTCATATAAACCATCTGCGATGCCTCCCTCCCGGGTGACATCGCAGAAAGCCTCATTTCTGCCATACTGCTGTGTTGCAATTACCTGGGCTGCCATTCGCACCGATCTGGCATTCCCCATAGCGACCTGGGAGTCAGCCCGGTACATTAACCGGAGCACCCCAGGAACTACTAACACAATAGCAAGCAGGATTATGATCAGAAGGTAAACGGCCAGCCTGATCCAGTTGTATTTAGTTTTCTTCTTTGGTGTCTTGACTGGCATGTGGTTACCCTCTTCTTAAATTAAATTAAATTAATCTACTTTGTATGTACCTTTAGAACCATTAGATCCTGCTTCATATGTGCAAGTTTTTCCATCGCTTTCATATACAACTTTAGAAATTTTTCCACCTTTCCCTTCAACAGAAGTAATATTATTGGCATTAACTTCTGCGAGATCAGCAATATCTTGTTTTTTAATTGTAATAGCTGCGGCTATAGGTGCTCCAGATTCATCTGAGCCTGCGGCTCTATATCCTGTTGTATCTCCAAGCTCCACTTTCACTGTGTCAGAACCAGTCAAACTAATTGTACCATACTGCTCATCAGCAATTGTCTGTGCAGCCATAACAACCTGACGTGTCTCAGCTATGATGGATTTCTTTTTTGCTTTATTAATATATCCTGTCAGTGTCGGGATTAATAAAGCTGCTAAAATTGCAAGGATTACCAGAACTACGATCAGCTCTACAAGCGTAAATCCTTTTTTCTTGTTTTCTTTGAGTTTTTTGTCTCTTAATTCGAATAATTTTGCAATCATTTCTCATACTCTCCTTTGTAAAAAAACTATATTTATATCAACGCCTCGGTGCAGCGTTCATACCACAGATATCGAAACAGTTAAGTGAATATCAACCGATCCACTCACCCTGTCTGCTCATAACCAAATCATCTCCTATTGTATGTTATAGGTTCCTTTTGATCCATATTTTAAAGTTGTTCCACTTCCTGTATATTCTACTTCATAAATACATGTTTTTCCATCTGATTCATACTGAAGCATAACTACTTTTCCTGCATATACAGTTGCAGCTTTGATATGATCTGCCGAAACTTCTGCCAGTTCTGCCACATCCGCAACTGGAATTTCCACTGTTCCATTACCATCCGAACCTATACTGATTGCCCTATATACATTTACAGTTGCTTCCTGCAAATCCAGCTTTCCGTATTCCTCATCCACCAGCGTCTGCGCGGCCATCACACACTGTCGTGTCTCAGCCACAATCGTCTTCTCCTTGGCCTTATTGATATATCCTGTCAGTGCCGGGATCAGCAAAGCTGCCAGAATTGCAATAATTACCAGAACTACGATCAGTTCTACTAAGGTGAATCCTCTCTTTTTGTTTTCCCTGAGTTTTCTGTCTCTCAATTCAAATAATTTTGTAACCATTTCTCTTTCTCCCCTTTGCATTCATGCTTTTTATTTTTTCAGTCCTCCATAGTAGTCACATTGTCGTTTCGTACAGGCATATGACGAAACTGAAGAATTTCCGTATCAGTAGCCACGGCCTGTGTGCGTTCCGGATCACTGTACAACGTCACCGTTGCTGTAATCTGGTTTACCGCAGTTTCCTCACTGATTGCATCCGGAAAAGCCCAGGTTACTTCCATATAGTTTCCCATATAGAAACCTTCGCCAAACACAGTGGACACCGCGCGGGCAACCGGATTTCCATCTTCGCTGTAACGGTATTTTCCATTATTACAAAAATAATAGCGTGTCAACAGCTGTCCGGCCGGTACCGCCTCAGCCACTCCGGAATCCTGACTTCCGATCTGCAGCTTCGTTGTATCACAGCCATCTGCAGATATAAGTACTACATACCCATCCTCATTTATAAATTCTAATATATTTCCAGAATTATTTCCAGTCATATCCGTAATTTTTCCTGAATTTTCGTCATTTTCTGCGTAAATTTTAATGTATCCGTTTGCATCCGCAGTTAAACCACGCAATTCTGTCATGACTGTATCGAGAATTGACTGCGCAAACTGCGTCTTCTGTTCACGGACAAAAATTTTTGCTGCCGAGCTTAACGCCGACGCTGCCATCGCCATCATAATACTGATGAGCAATAGCGTAACAATGGTTTCCACCAATGTCGTACCACATCGTTCCTTCAGTTTCTGCTTCATCTTTTTTTCATAAAAACTCAGTTTTTTCATTGCGGAGTACCTCCTGCCGCCTGAGTTTCTGATGTGCCGGCCAGACCATATGTATAAAAAGTAATGATCTGATTTGCCCCTTGGGAATCGGTATAACTGACCTGTTTGCTTGCCAGATTCAAATCTACGGAAAATACCTGATTTCCAATCCGATCCATCTCCGGTGTGGTTGCCACAAACTGAAGTGTCTGATTACTTCCTGAGGTCTGTTCTGCCGATGCCAGATTTCGGATGATTTCCTTATTCTGTGCACGAATCTTCTTATTTTGTTCCATTGAGGCATGACTATAAGAAATTGCCCCCTGCAAGATTCCAAAAAGGATCAGAAAAATGAACATACTTGCAACCACTTCCACCAGGGTTTCTCCCGATTTTTTCCTGATCTTATGTAACTTCATCATTCGCTATCGGTACCTCCTCCCTGCGTAGTATCCACATATGTATTTTCCCGGAATACACAGTATGTAGGCGTCTGCGTCAGGAATTCATATACAATGCTTTCGCTGTCATCCGGCGTATAGATTTCGCCACTGGTATTATTTTTATGCCAGTTTTCACCATCCCACACAATATCTGTGCCCTTATGCGAAAACTTCACATCGTATTTTTCCTCCCGGCTGTACTCTGTGGTACAGGTATATGTGGCATCATCATAGGAAGCGGTGACCTCCACGATCAGATTGTATTCACGTACCGTGATATTTCGGATACGATCGATCTCCGTCTGATAATTTGTGCCGGTTGACGCAACATCAATTTTTCCGGTCTTTATGGAATCAAGATCCTCCGCACTGTTTTTTTCTTTGGAAAGTGTAATGCGGATATTTCCATAACCAGCAGGCAGCGATGCTGCTTCTGCCAGATTGTCCAGATTGGTATCACTCACCAGGAAATTGTATTTTGAGGAATCCGGATAATCTTCGCTGTAATCCAGATACTGCGAATTATCCAGAAATTTATTTGCAAAGGCATAAAACGTATTATCCTGCGGCACATCGTTACTTCTGTTGTCATATTTCAGCAGTTCTTCGTTTAATACCTTCGCTGCTGATGTGGCCAGCTGATTACACCGTTCTTCTTTCAGGCGCAGATTGGACTGCGCCGTCAGAAGTCCGGCCGTGTAAAGGATTGCAGCTGCAAAGGCCACAAAGAATGCCGATACACAGATCACTACCACCATCGATATTCCGTTTTTCTTATTTTGCCGAAGCTGCTGCCAGCCTTTCCACTTCATAAAATAGTTCCTCCGGTCTGCACATTTTTGTGCCGATTCCATTAATTATTCCAGCTGATCTCATATGGATCAGATCCTGCATACGCATCGCTCACCGGCTGTGACAGATTTTTCTGTACATTTGCCCGGAATGTCGCTTTCTGCGTCACAGTAAAGTTTGCATTTGTCACATTGCTGCCATCTGCCGCTGTCATTTTCTCCACATCCGGCAGTTTCAGTACATAATGGATCGTTCCATCTGTCTGAAGCTGTGCCTCAAGCTGTGCAGTCAGTGTCAGTGTATAGTAATAAGTTGCTCCACTTTCCGTCTTGTAATTTGATGATATCGGAACACTGTAACTGCTGATGTCCCAGGTATGTACTTTGTCTGTTTCCGGGGTGCCATTCGGATAGGTAACCGAATTCTCGGTTATCGTTTCCCAGATATAATCCCATTTTTCATCGGTTGTATCTGTCTTATCCTGCACTTTTCGGTATACATACTGCTGAACCTGTGCCGTTTTGTTTCCGGAAGCATCTGTTTTTTCCAAAATCCTCAGATTGGAAGATAGCTGTCCTGTTCCTGATGTACCATCTGCTGTCTGCCCTGTCAGCTGAATGCTGTACAGATCTGCACAGTCCACGCTGTTCCAGGAAAGCGCGGTACGTACCGCAGTCCAGTTTCGAAGAGTACCCGGTACATTCGGCGTGGTCTGCACCGTAGCCGCAATGCTGTCCGTCTGACTGTCAGATGTCACTGACGGCTGTGCCAGTTTGACATACGGCAGCTGATAAGCATAATCCGATCTGGTCCAGAGTGAACTTACACTGCCGGCGCCGGATGATATACGGGCATAAAATACAACCCATTTTCCGGCATATTTAATAGAAAGCTGATCAAATACATGATAATATTTCTGCGCATTTGATACATCCATCTGTACCGGCACATCTCCGGCCGGATATGCTGTCACATAATTACCCGGATTCGATGCCGTTGCCTTTGCTGCATCTTCTTCACTGTTATATACATACGCACGCAGTAAATATGCACTTCCTCCAGGCGGAATGCTTGCATTGTCTGCCGTTAAGCCAACCCGTAACCCTCCAGACAAGAAGTCTGCGGTCTCCATCGGCTGTCCCGTATTATAGGTCCAGTTCACATTCCATGTCACCTTCGGCTGCGGGATACGCGCAGGGATCTGAACTTCACAGGTAACTCCTGCAGCACTGTTTACAAAAACATTTGTGTCGCTGGATTGAGCAACCACATACACAACGATCCTCTCTCCTGCATATTTTTCCAGATTAATGATCTGGGAATAAACTGCCGCACCTGTTGCTTTCTGTACAGAACCAACTTTTTCAGCAGTTCCAAGATTTCCGTCTGTATCATACTCACGTACATAAATCTGATATCCCGCACAGTATGCCTCATTTGAGATGCCTGGCCAGATCACATTGTAATTCAGTTCGTTATGATCCACGTTTGTCACAGAAGGCTGTCCCGGTTTTTCCAGTCTCTGCGCTACAGAATAAGTCGCAGTTGTGGAAAGTCCGATCTTCTTCTGAGTGGCATCACCGATACGTGTTACTTTCAGTCGCACCTGGGTATAGTTCCAATCCTCACCGTCGATGGTAAAGGTTCTTCCACCGGTATAATCGCCGGTATCTATAGTTACTTCCTTGCCATCTGCGTCAATGCCGGTCAGTGCGATCTCATATGTCGGATTCTCTTTGTCCGATACATCTTTGTCCCAGGAGAACGTATACTGCATTCTGTTTTCACTGTCATAAGACGGTGTCAGACTGCTGCCGTCTGCCTGATCCATTTTTGGAGCCGGGAGCCAGGTAAAGAGGGTATCCGATGTTTTCTGATATGCATCAAAATTATGCCAGTTATTTCGAACTGCCACGCTGTAACTGTAAGCCCATTGTTCGGTGCCGTCTGCGTTAAGTCCGGTCAGTTCTGTCACTGCACCACTGCCCGGTTTCGTATCTGTCTCATGATACAGGTAAACCGGTCCTAGACCCGTCTGGGCATACCACAGTCTGACATGCAGATTTTCTGCCCTTCCAAGGTATTCCGGTAAATCCGTGAAATGAGCCGTAACCGTACTGCCGGACACCGTCATAATATCCGTCTTCGCAAATACGACATCTTTATATGTCGTTCCCTTTGCATCAGTCCAGTTTCCGATCAGTTCTGCGCGATAGATCGGATTTACTTCCAGGATTTCTGTATTCGCCGTATCATCAATGGTCACATCCACACTGAGAGTATCCAGCGTATTTCCGGAAACCGAATAGCTGGTAGCTGCTACATGATCCAACGTATCTTCATACCTGTTACTCGGATACTGCAATCCAAGGAATGCCTGATACAACGGCATATAGGCCGAGATAGAAATCACCGGTGAATCCTGATACTCCGTACTTCCATGAAGTGCCTGCGCAATGATCTGATAGGTATTGTCTTTATTATTCTTCTTGCTGTCAAAATCAATTGGCAAAATACCTGTCGGATTTTCAGCACTCAGTACCACATTTTTATCTTTGCCATACGCGTTCAGATAAACCTGCACTTTCCAGCCGGAATATGGTTCATATTCATCCAGGTTACTCAGACTCATCTCATAGTAATAATAGATTTTCTTTCCATTGAGATTATAACCATTCGGATCCATGACAAGCTCTGCACGAACTTCCGGACTTGGAAGGATCGCACCACTCTGAATCACCCGTGCTTTGGTCGAAGCAGAATTCTCCACATCAGAAAACATGCTGACGGCCTGAACGGAAATGCTCAGTGTTCCGGACAAACCAGACGGGATATCAAAGCTCTCACTCTCCGTGTAGATTGTTTTTGTTGCGCTCTCCCCGTTGCTTCCCGTAATTGTCACCAGATATGCAAACGGATCACAGTTCTGTGTCGGATCTGCCAACAGCTTATCCGGTGTCACCGTGATACTGATCTTGCCATCTGCCACTTCCGCTTCTGCTGACACAGGAGCCTGAAGCTGATTTATACCGTCTGTCTGTTTGATTCCTTCCAGTCTGCGATAGCTCTCACGGGACTGGTTGTAAATCTCATCATGTTCAAGATCTGCATTTTCCGTACACTTCCAATACAGGTTATTGTGATTTGCATGATTTTCATCTCCGGTGTAGAACAGGATCTGACCGATTCTGGTCGTCCTGTCCGCAGCTACAATATAGCCGTCCGCGTCCACGAAGCAATCACCGCCAATGGTATCACAGTCATCATAAATTTGTGCATATGCATAACGGTAACCACTATCTGTCTCTTCTACCGCAACCGCATGAATACTGCTGATATATGAATTCCAGGTTACATCCGTTCTTCTGGTGACACTGACATTATTCTCGTTACTTCCGTATCTGATAACATTTCTCTTTTCATCAAGTTTTCCCAGTACAAATTTATCATAATAAAATCCTGCATCAGAAGGATATTTCCGGTCTCCAAATCCATTGATAAAGAAATTGTTCTTTCGATTATTCGGATCTGAAATATCTCCCGCTGATCCACCATGGTTATTTCCGGTAGAATAAATTGGGCTTCTGCTCGGGCTGTAACCATCCACATCTACTGAATAACAGTCGTTTACGATCGTGTTACTCCATCCCCGCGTCGTATAACGCGCTCCAATGATTCCACCTGCAAACTGTTTTCCCTGCAATACCCTTGCAAAGTTTCGGCAGCGCTCCACCTGAAGATTCACACGCTGGGTAGATCTTACGACATCGGATCCATCACTCCACGTCGGTACATCGTCACAGGAAAGGAATCCGAAAATACCGGATGCCATGGAAGAAGAATAAATCTTCACATTTGGTCCGTTGACACAATCCAGAATCCGAATGTTAAATTCCTGTCCTTTATCGGCATTGTCTACTTTATAAGTCGTAACATTTCCCAAAATACCGGCACTGTCATTCGCACCATAAGAACCGTCTCCCGTACTGGCTCCCATTCTCATATACAGGTTGCCAAGGTTTTCACAGCCAATGATGTTATAATCATTTTCTTCATATGCATGATACAGCTGCGCAACAATACCGCCGGACGCACCACTCCAGCCAACCTGAAGTGTCGTCTGCAGATTACCATAGTTTCTGCAGTCCTGAATGGTTCCACCGGCCGCTGTCCACTGACCGATAATACCACCGGAATAATGAGAACGATAACAATATACCGTACCGAAGTTGATACATTTTTCAATCGTCCAGTCATTTCTGGTGGAGGTATTCTGGTTTCCGATGATTCCACCGGCAAAACGGTTTGTCTGACCATCTTCTCCTGCTGCCGTTGAATTTCCGGCGGACACCTGACGTCCGACAAAAGCTCCGTTGACCAGGCAGGTTAAACTCTTTTCTGATTCATTCATACCGATGATTCCACCGGTACCAACTCCGATTGCTTCCGAACGGTTCAAAATAAACCAGTTTCCGGAAACACAGCCATCCAGTACGCCATCGGTACTGTTAAAAGCGGTAATACCTCCGATACTGCCGTTTGCCGTCATTTTCAGGTTCATACGGTTTGCGGAAATCTTTGTTTTTGAGGTCTGATAAACAGAGTCTTCAATCTGATAACCGACATTTCCACTCACCCACTCCACCGGATATTCGTCCGCAGACAAATTACCTTTATCCGCATCCTGTGACGCCTTCGCCAGTGACTTTGCATCTTTCATACTGTCTGCCGTCATGATCAACGCGGTTTTGTCACTTCCGGACATCTGAACGGTTCCTTTATTAAATCCGGTGATTCCGCCAAGCATACCATATTTTGCCTGGAGCACGCTTCTGCTGTTATCCACCAGTGTACATCCATCAATCAGTGCATTTGTCTCATTTTTACCGGCAATTCCACCGGCATGACTCGCCATGGCCTCTTTCTGTGCGGTAGTACTTGTGCTGGTAGCCGTATATACACCCTGGATATCCATATTGATCTGTGTGACCGTATTGTCACTCAGTTCCGCATAATTGATACCCGCAATGCCGCCATAGCAGTTTCCGGCTGCACCTGCATTGTTCTTCTCCTTCATGGAACCATTGAAACTGCAATTCGTGACTTTACTCTGATATTCCTCATTCTCCTGATTCAGACGGACAGAAGTACCGTTCATTCCGACAATTCCGCCCAGATACTGATATCTGGAAAAATTCTCAAAGGACAGGCCAACTGCGGTAATACCAGATACGGTTCCTGTATTGGAGCCGACTGCTCCTCCAACAGTCAGACTACTCTTATCTGACTTGATCTGCGGCATATATTTCAATGCACTGCTTCCTGCTGCAGAAGCTGCCGTAGAAGTAACCAAACCGGTATTTTCTCCAACGATTCCTCCAAAAACAGTTGCATTACCGCGCAGTACCACTGCATCCTGCGGAACACTGTCTGTGATTGTTCCGCTGTTTGTCGCAGCAATCGCACCACTGGCACTTACTCCCAGACTGTAAATTTCCACACTTTCAGAACTACTGTTTCCTTTCACTTTGCAGTACTGGATTGTTCCGGCATTCACTGCCACAATTCCACCAGCGTATCCATCACTGCTTCTGACATCTCCATAGTTTGTACAGTTTTGGATAGCAGCCCTTGTATTCGTATTTTCCGCCACGATTCCACCGGCATTTCCGGCATCCGCACTGACACTGTCACAGCGGTTCACCGCATAACAGATCATTCCATCTGTTGTACCTGCAATTCCTCCGACCGTTCCATGAGAAGCCTGTACTTTTTTCGCTTTTGCAGCAACATATGTATTATTTTCAGACCGATCAAAAGTGCCATGATTGATGCCGACAATTCCGCCGACTTTCTCATAGCCCTGTACAGTCACTTTATCAGAAACAGCCACAATCTCTCCGTTTGTGTCTGTCATTCCACCAAACTGAATGGTTCCGCCGGCCTCGTTAATACCGACCATACCGCCGACACCAGCTCCTCTCATGCCGGAAACCGAACGGCTGGAGGAAGTGCTATCTTCTGAAAGCATAATGTCACCACTGTTTTGTCCAACAAGTCCGCCAACTGCTGCCAGACCGGATGCATCTGCTCCGGATGCATTTACTGTGGCATTATTTGTATTTCCGGTAAGGGTACCACCCTTCAGATTCCATCCGACAATTCCGCCCAGATGATCACTTCCTGCGATCGTCTTACCGGATGCAGTACTGCAGGACATTACCTTTCCACCATTGCTGTTAATACCGACAATTCCACCGACATACTCCAGTGCCGCATTTCCGAAATGTTCACGGAGTTCACAATTTGTAACAGTTCCTGCGTTCAGGCCGACCACGCCGCCGATTCCGGTAAATCCGGACAGCGAACCGGTGTTGGTACAATGGGTAATCGTTTCATTTTCCAGTGTAACACCGGTAATACCACCGATGAAATGAAGTTCCAGATCTTCCGCATCTGTAGAAAGAAGCTCCGGGATTTCACCGCTGGCCGCATATGCCCCCAACTTCACAGCTCCTCCTGACACATCATTATCCTTCAGAAGATCTGATACAAACGTAATATTTCCTGCATTTTTACAGTTTTTGATCTGAACTTTGCTGTTCTTCTCACAGTACCCCAGCACTCCGCCGGAATACATCACTGCCTCAATTGGAATATTATTTGTATTTATGCTCAGATTGTCTGCCGTATTCCCATTTGTAGAAATCGTCAGCGTATTTGTATTTGCGGATTCCATAACAGAAGCCGGTATATTCCCTGACTGAATTCCCGGCAAGATCTGTGCCGCATTCGCCTCTACTGACACACGGATTCCGGCATCGGTATCATCCGCTGAGGCGCTGACCGGGATCTGCGCATCGGTATAAGTTCTCTGATATCCAATGATTCCACCGCAGAAGGCTTCTCCGGTAATCGTTCCGAGAATATTGTCCGCACGCAGATCTGATATTTCCGTATTTTCTCCGATATTCAGTACATTTGCGCCAATCACTCCACCAACGAAATATCTTCCCTGTACGCTTCGCGGTTTGATCGTCAGGTTTTGCTGTGCCGCTTCTACGGAAGCATTAAATCCAAATGCGCCGCCGGCACAGTTTTCATAGGCATAAATCTGTCCCCCGATCAGTGTATAGTTTACATCCAGCACGCCTTTCACATCATTAAAACCGGCAATTCCTCCCACGTAATTGTCACCAACCACAATACTGGATACCGATTTTACCATGATAGCCTGGCTCTCATCTGAAAATTCAATCTTACCATTATTATATCCGGCAATTCCTCCGACATAGTCACTTCGGGCATCCCAGGTATTGACGATCATATTAAAAATAGAATTGCCATAATCAGACAGATAACTTGCACAGTCACGGATGGTCGCACCATTGGCGTTATATCCGACAATTCCTCCCACATATCGACCACCTGTTCCGTTCGCTTTTTCTGTTCCGGCTACCACTCCGTTATTGATACAGTTCGATAAAACAACGCCTTCTGTATTATGGCCAACAATTCCCCCAACATATTCGTTTCCAACGACATAACTCCGGTTTGTCGTAACAGAAACACTCTCCTGCTGGTGTGCCTGGATCGCATCACTGGTATTTCCGCCCAGTCCGCCCGCGATTCCGCCGACATATTTGGAGCCAAGAATATAACCATTGCTTTCCGTGCCGCAGTTTGCCATCAGGCTGTGATTCCCATAGCCGACGATTCCTCCAACATACTGTCCCTTTAACAAATCCTTTTTATCTTTGCTGTAAGAAAATCCTGATGCACGTCCGGACGCACTGGTAGAGTTATAGATCAGTGTCCGATACGCGTATCCTGCGATTCCTCCAAAATAATTGCCACTGACAGAAGCCGCCGTCTCTGCAGTACAAAGGATCAGACCATTGTTTGAACAGTCTTTCACCGCTGCATTGCTGCTCCAGGTGGCTTGCTCATAAGAATCAGCCAGACCGTCAATCATTCCCACGATTCCACCGGTCATATAATTACCTGACACACCCGCATGGTTTTGGCAGGACAGGATCACGCTCTTCTGATTTTTGCTCTCCAGTTTTGCATATCCGGCAATTCCACCGGCTCCAAGAGCATAATTCTCATAATCATCTGCGTCTGCCGGAACGTTCACAGACGGAAGTTTTACGTCAACAGCTCCGTTCATTGTCACATTTTCTACTTTTGCAGATTTTGCCGCTGTCAGATTTCCATTATTATCTGTATCCGAAAGAATACCGACCACACCTCCGACTGCCGCGATCTGTGTATTTCCATCTGCGGAAACAGCTGCCGATGAGAGCGAAACTTCTATATTTTTTTCAGTCTGACTTGCATTACGTCCAGTGGAAGTTATAATTTCCGTATCCTTAATGACACCCTCACTGCGTCCCGCAAGAATACCGACACCTTTCAGCTGCGCATAAGTACCTGCTGCATCCATGTTTTCCTGTGCGGAGGAAGCCTGGAAGGTAAGAACCGGATCTCGCAGTGTCAGCCCGGTAACGGTTCCTTCCAATTCTCCAAACAGTCCCAGATATTCTGTTTCTGACACAGTCGATTTGCCAGATGCCACAGAGAGCTGCCGCACTGTTTCATCATCCACAACGGAAGCTTGTCCCAGACGCAGATTGGATACATAGGTTTTCTTTCCCTGTCCCTGCAGTGTATGTTTCTTTGAAAGCGCTGCAATCGTCGGGAAATCTTCCGTTTTATCGGTAGAATTTTCTTTCCATGCAAGCTTTTCTATCCCGGTCTGCGCAGCTGCCTGATCATCGGTGGTCAGATCATACACGCCGGTTCCCACAGAAGCCCAGTCCATGTTTTTATTTGTCAGCTCAAAGATTGCATCTGCGTCTGCATTATAGTACCGCATATTGGACAAATGACGGAATGCAGCTATCTTCACTTCATTTCCCGACGATTTATCCGCAAACAATGTATTTGCATCATTCGATGTAACCGCTTCACTGGCACGGTACTCTTTTGTCACGGAGTTACTGCTGTCTGTTCCCGCATAAGAAACAGCTTTTACCGTCGCATAAATATTCTGCGGTTTTGTCAGATCCTGAGTGTCCGTCAGATTTGTTCCGTTTACAGAAGCCAGACGGCAGATACTTGTACTCAGAGTTCGCTGCAGCGCATCACGCTCAGAGCCACCTTTCCGTGACTCCAATATGGCCTGCACTTTGGCTGACATCATCGCATCTAATACAAGTGTGTATTTATTATCTTGATAGGTCAATGGAAAACTCCACTGTCCCCTCTCCCTATCTTCACTGTCCTGCAGCGTCACATTTGCAAAAGTTGTCGTGCTTTCCGCATTTTTACCTGACCATCCTGCTTTCCGCAGATCATAAGGTGATAAGACCATACTGAAGAGTTTACTGTTATCTTTCTTATTATATACAGCAATCTCATAACTGGTATCCAGGCTCTCTCCTACGTTAGAAGACCAGTTCAAACTCAGCTTTTCGCTGTTTTGCAGACTAATGGTTGTGATACGCAGTTTTGTCGGCTTCAAAGCAACAACGTTTACCGTATCTTCCGTAGAATAATAACCTAACAATCGCTTCTTCCGACTGTCATAATCCCGTTTCTGCATTGTCAGATATCCATCTTTATCTTCGGATTCATAAGTCAGTCCCTTGCATTTTGAATCATAAAAAGCAGAATACACCTCACCGGACTCTATATCGATCTCAACCGCCACAGATGCATCCAGCATTTCTTTGTCATAAACATAATCATCAATCAGCTGAAGCAGTAGATTATTATCCGATTCCGCATCCGATGCTGCTTTATCCAATCTGAGTGTGTAGATCCGGCCATTTAAGTGCAGCGCATTTTCATTCTCAGAAGAAAAAACCGCTTCCTCCACCTGACGATTCTGCGCACTTTTTGCCTGATCTTTCTCCGCCTGCTTCTTGATCTGTTTCTGGAAGCTTTCCCACTGGCCGGAAGTCCGATAATACGTCAGTTTCGATTCTGCCGCCAGATAAATAATTTTTGCATTCTGTTCATTCTTTCGAAACTCTGCATTTTTCCAATAATTCGTAAAAAACGGAATTGCAATGGCTGCGATCACTGACATGATCACAAGTACAACGATCAATTCCGTCAAAGTAAATCCCTTTTTTCCAGTCTTCCTCATATATGTCCCACCTGATTTTATCTATCGTAAATATCTTTTCTAATTTCTCTGTGTGTTCAAACTCTCTATATTTTTAATAGTTTTGTTAATTTTTCTATACAGAATTAGAATATCATATTTTGCAGATTTTTCAAGAATTTCATTAAGGAAGTGTGCCATCGCACACTCTCGCGTATAAAATCATCAATCGCACATCTTTCTTGCACGCACCGAGCACACTTGCAAAACAAGAATCTCTTCTCGTGCGAGTGTGCATCGTTTGCACGAAGTGCTTTTGTATGATAGGAAATTCATTGTAATTTCCTATCATACAAAAAGACTCCGGTTAAGACAACCAGAGCCTTGTGAAATGCAGCCGGCGGGAATCGAACCCACATTGCAGGAGTCGGAGTCCTGTGTTCTATCCGTTAGACTACGGCTGCGAAATATGTGTTTGTAACGAACAAAATTTATAATACCACAATCTCTGCCAAAAATCAAAACCTTTTTTGCGAAAGTGGAAATGAAACTGCAATTATTTAAACGGACGAAAAATGGGGGAATTTTGTCTCCGTCGCTAGCAATCGCTCCTTGAGAAAAAATTCTCTCATTTTTCTGTTTACTGATAAAATGTACATTAAGATTTTCCCGTTCTTCTGTTCACCGATACAATGGACATTAAGATTTTTCCCATTTTTCTGTTTATCGATAAAATGTACGTTACGATCTCATCACATGATTTCATCTTCTTACAAAATTTGTATAACGAAATAAGATTTAATTCTGGCTGATTTTCAGGATTTCGTCCGCAATCTCCTGCGGAGTCTTTCCATCTGTGACTACTTGAACGTCACATGCATTCGCATATAACTCGCGGCGTTTTTCCATCAGAGATGCAATGTGCTCCACGTTCATATTTCCATTCAGCAACGGACGATCTGTACTGTTTTTGACACGTTCATAAACAGTCTCTGGTGTTGCAGTCAGCAACACGATTCTGCCGCTCTCTTTCATCATTTGTGTATTCTTGTCACGCAAAACTGCTCCGCCACCGCAGGACACAATTGCCGGCGCATAGCCCGCAATCTCGCGAACTGCATCTGTCTCACGGTCTCTGAAATATGTCTCACCATATTTTTCGAACATATCATTGATGGACATACCGTTTTTTCCCACGATCCAGGCATCCATATCAATCTCTTCTGCCTGTGTCAGCTGCTGCAGTTTATGTGAAATTGTCGTCTTGCCGGTTCCCATGAAACCGATCAGATAAATATGCTGTTTCATGCCTGTTCCTCCTGTGCCATACCTTTATGGATGATATCTAAAATGTCTCCAAGCTGTCCCGCCTGGATCTGTCCCGGTGCGGAAGTCTCTCCCACAGCCCCGAAAGTAATGCAGGAACCGAAAATTTCTCCCGCCATACGGCTCACAACGCCAAGTGCACCCATAGACATGGTCACAACCGGCAGCGTCGGATATTTCTGTTTGATGTCATTTGTCAGTTTTAAGATGCGTACCACATCATCTGCATTTTGTGGCATCACTGCAAGTTTCGCAACATCTGCACCGCCCTGCTGCATCTGCTCCATCAGCATGCGAAGGATACGGTCATCCGGTGTTCCGTCAAAATCATGATGGGACGCAATGACACGCACACCCATGCGCTGAAACCGCCGGATCTCTTTTTCCGGTTTTGTAGCCTCAAAAAACTCCAGATCAATGAGATCCACGCATCCGCTTTTTGCCGCCGTCTCATTCAGTTTCAGGATTTTCCATTCCTCCATGCGCCGGCTGCCGCCCTGCTGTTTGGTACGGAATGTAAATAAAAATACGGCATGTTCCACATATTCGCGTACCGCCTGCAGCACTTCCCGCACGGTATCCACGTTATCTGCCTCGGCAAAACAGTCCACTCTCCATTCAATCATCTGGACTTTCTGTTCTGTCAGTTTTTTGATCTGTTCTATCACTGCTTCTTTTTCGGCTGCGACTACCGGCACACAAATCACCGGTCTGCCGTCTCCGATTCGAATTCCCTTTATTTCAAATGCGTTCTGCATATATACCTCCTGTCTGCCTTGCACTCATTGTTGCTATTGTAGCATATTTTTTCCAAATGAGGAACCGAAACCCCGCAAGACATTGACTTTTTTTATAAAAACACCTATCATAAGACCATAAAAGTTTAAGGTAGGGAATAAATTATGGAAATTACCGGAAGAACAATGTTAACAGGATTGATTGGAACTCCTGTAAAACACAGTATTTCGCCGCAGATGCATAACGAAGCATTCCGCCAGCTAAATCTTGATTATGTTTATCTGGCTTTTGATCTGGCTGATTCAGATCTTGAAACCGCTGTCCGCGGTCTGCAGTCTCTGGGAGCAAAAGGCTTTAATGTCACCATGCCATACAAAGTTCAGATTGTAAAATATATGGACGAGCTGACCCCGGCTTCCCAGATTGCACAGGCCTGCAATACCGTGATCGCAAAAGACGGCAAACTGATCGGCCACACCACAGACGGTATCGGCTTTATGGAATCTGTTGCAGATGCCGGTCACAACATCATTGGCAAAAAAATGACGGTACTGGGTGCAGGCGGTGCTGCTACCGCAATCTGTACACAGGCTGCACTGGACGGTGTCTCCGACATCGACATATTCCAGATGAAAGCATTTACCGAAGAATATGAGCGCGCACTTGCTTTCGCAGAACGTGTCCGTCAGCATACCTCCTGCAATATCAACGTTTATGATTTTGCAGACACCGAACAGATGAGAAAGAGCATTTCCGAAAGTGCCATTTTAACCAATGCGACAAACGTTGGTATGGCACCGCACGAAGATCAGTGCCCGATCCCGGACGCTTCCATGCTGTTCCCGGAACTGATCGTCTGCGATATCATCTATAATCCGATGAAGACAAAATTGTATCAGATGGCAGAAGCTGCAGGCTGTCAAGTATTTAACGGCACTTATATGCTGCTCTTCCAGGGTGCTGCTTCCTTTGAGTGCTGGACCGGAGAGAAAATGCCGATTGAAGTCATCCGTGAGAAATATTTTAAAAATTAACACATTTTGAGGAAATACAAAACCCGACATTTTGTTTAAAGAAATATACAAACAGATTGGAGTAACACAAACAAATGAGTTTTTCATATTTAAAAGAATTACCGACACCGGAAGAGATCAAAAAATCTTATCCGTTAACCGAGGATTGTAAAAAAATCAAACAGGAGCGTGATGCAGAGATCGGCCGTGTACTGCGCGGTGAATCCGACAAATTCCTTGTGATCATCGGTCCGTGTTCTGCTGACAAGGAAGAGCCGGTTATGGATTACATCCACCGTCTTGCCAAAGTCAACGAGCAGACAAAAGACAAATTAATCCTGATTCCGCGTATCTATACAAACAAACCGAGAACAACCGGTGAGGGATACAAAGGAATTGCCACCCAGCCGGATCCGGAGGCAAAACCGGATATGATCGCCGGTCTGATCGCCGTTCGTAACCTGCATCTGCGCGCCATCGAGGAAACTGGATTATCCGCAGCAGATGAGATGCTTTACCCTGAAAACTGGGATTACATCAACGATCTGCTCTCCTACGTAGCCATCGGTGCCCGTTCCGTTGAGGATCAGCAGCATCGTCTGACCGTCAGCGGTTTTGATGTGGCAAGCGGTATGAAGAATCCGACCAGTGGTGACTTCTCCGTTATGCTGAATTCTGTATACGCAGCACAGCATCCACACCACTTTGTACACCGCGGCTGGGAAGTAGACACCACCGGAAACCCGCTGGCTCACGTTATCCTGCGCGGTGCGGTCAACAAACGTGGCGTTGCCATCCCGAACTACCACTACGAAGATCTGATCCGTTTAAATGAAATGTATGAAAAAATGGATCTGGTAAACCCGGCCTGCATCGTAGACGCAAACCATTCCAACTCCAACAAAAAATACGAAGAACAGATCCGTATCGTCAAAGAAGTAATGCACAACCGCAAAGAATCCGGCATTATCAACAATTTGGTAAAAGGTGTGATGATCGAGAGTTACATCTGCCCGGGCAATCAGAAAATTGGTGAGCATATTTACGGAAAATCCATCACAGATCCTTGTCTCGGATGGGAAGAATCCGAACAGCTGCTTTATGCGATCGCAGATTCCGTAAAATAAAAGTTGTTTTGATAGGAAATTCATCGTAATTTCCTATCGAATAAAAAAATATCCATCCACGGATGGATATTTTTTTACTATCCCATCGCCAGAACTTTCAGGATCCATGGATTGACACTGCATTCCAGCCATATTCCAAGCACATAAATCCCGGAATCCAGTAAAACAAGCAGAAGGAAAAGCACCATTTTCCTTTGATTTCCTACTCTCCCCGAAATCTGATTTTTTTTATTCCACCGCATATTTCGCCTTTCATCCCACAAAAGAACAAGCAATATATATGCAGTCAGATACAGCAATATCTGTGGAAATCCAGAGAGCATCATATAAAAAACCCCGAAAAACCCATATCTGCACAGACACGAAGCAAAGACAAAACCAACGGAAAATCCAATCCATCCAATCCAAAAATTTAAAAACAGTTTTCCCTGTGAAAAATTCCAGATGACCAGAAGCATCCCCCACGGAATGAGCCGCACCGGCAAAATCTGCCACATGATCTCCTTCCAGTTTTGTCCGGCATTCACCAGATTTTTCAACTGTGTTTCAAACAAATATCCCATCCACAAATTTTCATCCCGCAGCCACAGATTGGCTGCAAATACTCCAAAAAAGAAACAGCCAAGAAAAATAACCATGCAGACATGCAGCATAGCTATTTTTCCCGACTGTTTTACGGTTTTCGTTATCATCTGCCCATAACCCTGCTGATTCGCTTTGTTCTAGCGTATGCAGTATTTTCCGTAATATGCCATGATCGCGGCAGCAGTTTTAGAATCCTGAATCTTCTGTGACAAAACCATATCCTTTAACTCCTCAATGGTATATCTCTCCACTTCGACAAATTCATCTTCATCCAGATGCTGCTGTGTCTTTGTCAGATCTGTGGCCAGATATACATCAATCGTCTCATTACAGAAAGCCACTGTAGTAGACACGGTGATCAAAAGCTCCAGATTCGCAGCTTTATATCCGGTTTCCTCTTCCAGTTCACGGGCAGCGCAGACAGAAGTTGCTTCCTCCACACTGTCTCTGGAACCAGCCGGAATTTCCAATGTCTCGCGGTTCAATGCATTCCGGTACTGACGCACCATGAGAATTTTTCCATCCTCCGTCACCGGAAGTACCGCTGCAGCCCCTTTGCGATGTGCAATGTAATCCCAGTGCGCGATTTTTCCTGTCGGAGACTGCATGACGTCGTCATACACATCCACAATGGCACCTTTATATTTTAAAACACGATCAATTCGCTTCATTTCTTCCATCCTGCACTCCTCCTGCTCTCATTCCATATCTGATGTGCAGTGATTCTGAGAAGAATATGTCAGCTACGCTGACTAGAATCACGCACCAAGTCTCACATGCGTTCGACTTGAATTATCCTTCGAATCCTGTTCCAACAGATGTCCTGTTTTCTATCGGTTATCTATTTTTTCCGGATACAGGTCATGATTTGCCATACGGTTCCATGCCACATCTTCCCATTTTGTGCCCGGTTTCCCATAGTTACAGTACGGGTCAATGGAAATACCGCCTCTCGGAGTAAATTTTCCCCACACCTCAATGTATTTTGGATCCATCAATTTAATCAGGTCTTTCATGATCACATTCACGCAATCCTCATGAAAATCGCCATGATTGCGAAAACTGAACAAATACAGTTTCAGGGATTTACTCTCCACCATACGCTCTCCCGGCACATAGGAAATTGTGATGGTTGCAAAATCCGGCTGACCTGTGATCGGGCACAGACTGGTAAATTCCGGGCAGTTAAATTTTACAAAATAGTCATTCCCCGGATGTTTGTTTATAAATGTTTCCAATACTTCCGGTGCATAATCATCCGGATAACGTACATTCTGATTTCCAAGCAGGGATACACCTGCAGTTTCTTCTTTGCTTCTTCCTGTCATCTCATTACCTCACTGAGTTATTCGAATTTGCACAATGTATTTCGCACATCTAATATCCGTCAATTAATCTAACGCCGGATCTTTGACCCCATTTTTTGCAAATGCAGCAGCACGGTCAATACATGTTCCGCATTTACCACATGGTTTGTCGCCGCCCTCATAACAGCTCCAGGTCAGTTCATACGGAACCTTCAATTCCAGACCTTTTTTTACCACATCAGCCTTTGTCCAGTTGACAAACGGAGCTTCGATGGTAATCTGATTTCCGCTTCCAAGATAAATGGCCTCTTTCATGGCCTGATTAAATGCATCAGAACAGTCCGGATAGGCGCTTCCAGCTGCGTCATCACTGTGCGCTCCATAGTAGATCACGTTGCAGTCTTTGGATAATGCAATACTTGCCGCAGAAGATAAAAATAACCCGTTTCGGAACGGCACATAAGTAGAAACCGGTTTTCCGTCTGTCTTTGTCAGCTGCTCAGCATATGCTTCCTCCGGAATTTCTTCGGTGGAATGGCTAAGCAGAGAACAGTTGCTGTACTGGAAGATTGCGCCCAGATCCAGATATAAATGTTCTACACCATAATACTCTGCGATTTTTCTGGAAGCCTCGATTTCCTTCTCATGCTTCTGTCCGTAAGATACAGACAGTGCAATCACATTTTCTTTTCCGTATTTATCAATTGCAAGTCCAAGGCAGGTTGTAGAATCCACGCCGCCACTGAACAATACCAGTGCTTTTTCTGCCATTTTTCATTCTCCTTCTATTACTACTATCGATTTAAACGCATCTGCAGCAGCATATCTGTCTGGAAGCGTCCACGCAGTGTTGTCGTATAAGTTTTTGCATCTGTCTTTTTAATTCCACGAGCTGTCATACAGCTGTGGCATCCCTCGATCAGAACAGCCACATCCTCAGAACCGGTGATCTCCTGCATGATTTCTGCGATATCGGTTCCGATACGCTCCTGCAGCTGTAGACGTTTGGAAACCATGTCCGCAATACGTGCAATCTTGCTCAGGCCAATAACTTTTCCGTTTGGCACATAAGCTACGGTCACTTTCATATCGTACATCAGCGCCATATGATGCTCGCAGTAACTGAAGATATCAATGTCTTTTACAATGACAAAATCGCTGTTATCTGAAGAGAATGTCAGATCTTCTTCAAAAGTTTTGTCAAACATCTGTGCAATCTCATGATTGGTATAATTCATACCTTCAAATACTTCCTCATACATCCGTGCCACGCGATCCGGTGTATCCTTTAACCCTTCTCTGTCCGGATCATCTCCCAGAGCGATCAGAAGTCCACGCACATGCTCACGCACTGCATCTTTATCTATAGCCATCTTTCATCCTCTCTTTCTTATACGCCACGCATTTCGCTGTCCCAGATGATCTTGTGCATCTGCAGCTGCATGTTGACATCATTCATGCGGTTATCCTTCATAAAGTTTACAATATCTTCCAGTACGATCTGTCCGTAAACCGGGCTTAAGTACACATGACATTTCTCTGTCAGATCATAGGTACGGATCACATCCCGCGCACGGCAAAGATCCGTGTAATCTTTTACTACAAATTTAACGGTATCCTGCTGGCGCAAAACTGAAAAATTTTCATCCAGCATATGTGCTTCCATTCCGCTTCCTGGAAGTTTATAGTCCATTGTAAATGACGGTCCGTTCGGAATCTCGGCAAATGTTTTCAGATCCACACTGCCATTGGTCTCGATCTCCACACGCAGTCCTTCTTCTTTTGCCAGTGCTTCCAACAATTCCTGGATATTTTCCTGAAGCAGCGGCTCGCCACCGGTGATCGTCACATTTTTGATTTCCATGCTTCGCAGCAGTTCCACAATCTCCTCTGTGGAAGTCCAGTGGAACCTCGTATCTTTCTCATTTGCCCATTTTGTATCGCAGTATGTACAATCCAGATTGCAACCCTGCATACGCACAAACACTGCCAGTTGTCCTGCACGGGTTCCTTCCCCATTGATACTGCTGAATATTTCAACCACTTTAAAATTTGCCATATTTATTTTCGTCTCCAATTTATACGATTTTCAGATTTCTCGATCTGTTATCTTTTCCTCTTAAAATCCACTATTTTCTTTCGCTTTCAGAATATACTGCACAGTTGTTCGGCGTCTCATATACCGCCATTTCCATCACTTGATAACCCTGTACTGTCATTTTATCATAAAAGAATTTTGCGAAATTTTCTGCAGTCGGTCGAAACGGCACTTCGATCAATCGGAAGTTTTCGTCCTGCAGCGCCTGAATTGTCAGCGGTTTTAATGTACCACTTTCATAGATCAGGGCATGATCATAAAAATCTGCCAGTTTCTTTAAATCTCTGCGGATATCTCCAAAATCAGTAATCATTCCACGCAGCTGTCCATCTTCATGCAACTGCTTTGCTCCGGCTTCCATCACGATCCGCCAGCGGTGTCCATGCAGGTTGCTGCATTTTCCATCATATCCGGCCAGAAAATGTGCCGAATCAAAACTTTCTTCTGTTCTAATTTTATACATATCCCTATCCCTTCTCGTCTGTACCGACCATCATCCACGGAAGCACATCTTACCTCACAAAACCTTTCATCAGATCATTTTCATGAACAAAGCGGAGCGTTTTTTGTAATAGGAATATTACGTAGTAATTTCCTATTACAAAAAAGAGCCATGGCATTTTCACACCATGGCTCGCATAAACACAGATAAAGTTTACCTGATCTAGCCCTGGTTTTATTTTACGACAGGATGGTACAAACGAACTGTCTATTCTGTTTTCCAAACACAACTGATAATTATATCAGCTATACAAAAAATATTCAAGTACTTTTTACTGCGACTGTGCTTCTTCCCGCTCCTCACGAACCAGTTCCAGCACTGCGGAAATTTCACTTCCGGTAGGTGGAGCAGTCTGAAGTTCCTCACGTTTTCCGTCAGCATCCACACCGCAAAGAACGTTGTCTTCATTCGGCATTCCCTGCTCAATGGTAAAATAACGCATTTCGTTATTTTGCGGATTCCACACAATGTACATGGAATGTGCCATCTGCGGTGCCATATTCTGCTTTGGAAGTTCAATACTTGCCACACAGGTTGTATCATCGATATTCAGAATCATTACATCGAAATCTTTTTCAGAGTACGGGCATGGAAGCTTGTCACCATATGGCTGACGGTACAGTGTTGCCATAAATCTGCCCTGCTGCTCTTCCAGTTTCTTCATAAATTCTGCATTTTCTTTGTATGCAGCACGCGGGATAATTCCCCATTCACAGGTTCTGCGGGCATACATTTCAAACTGTGTACGGCTCATCTTGAATTCTTTCACCTGCGGTTTGCCCTGTGGTGCAGTTCCCTGTCCCTGCTGCGGCTGTGCAGCTGCCTGTGCCTGCGCTGCTTTAACTTTCTTCATCGCATCAATAAATTGCGGATGCAGGATCATTTTATCGGTGTCCGGATTTACGATGATACCTTTCAGATCCAGCTGCGGTGCAGAACCGATGCGCAGCAGTTCATCAATGGTCACATTCAGGATCGCCGGATATTTTGTATTTTCTTTCATCTGTGATCTGGATGTGTAAGCCGGTGCAAAATGCTCCCCTTTCTGATTCTGAACAATGATTGGAAGCATACGCGGTGCAGATTTCACATTGATCTTCTCGCCACGTTTTGCTTTCTCGATTACCTGTTTTTTGATCTCTGGCGGGAAATCTGCAGGAACCAGAAATCTCGCATCTTTCATCGCCTGCATCAGTTTCGCCATATTTTCATTTGTTTTTTCGCCCAGAAATGTCTTCATTGCTGTCTCAACAGCCTCGTTTGTAAATTCCGCTGCGACTGTTTTTTTCTCATTTTCCATTGTTTCTACCCTCTCAACTCTCCATCATCCCACAGATCATAAACTGGTTCAAATTGTAATCTTTGCTGTTTTCCCGGATTCGAATGATATTCTCTCCGACAAACATGATCTTTGCCCGAAAAAATCCAGGACTTGCCTCAAACAACCGTGTCTGATGAACGTGAATATCACAGCGTTTGTCAAGGAACCAGGTGAAAGGATTCACACTGTCATCCCATTCCTGAACGATCAATTCCTGTTCCTTTTTCAGTTTTCGCTCATTCATTTTAATTTCCACAATATGTTTGACATAGGCTTTCGCCACCAATCCCCTTTTATCCCGGAACTGGAACAAAATATAATCTTTTCCGGAGGAAATGATTCCTACCCGGGCATATCCCACATCTTGTCCAACCAGTGTGATCGTACACCATTTTCCATGCATGGATGTGCAGTCAAAATATTTTCCGGGTTCACGCACAAGCTTATTCGCCGCCATGAGTAACCTCCTGTTTCTTTCAAAAGACTTCTTCCTATTTATTAAAACTTAAAGTTTTTCAGCAGATCTCCCATGGAAGTTCCGATTTCTTCAGCCTCCGGAATCTCTACCTTTACTTCTTCCTCTTCCTGTTTTTCCTGAAGCAGGGCTTTCATGCTCAGGCTGATCTTGCCATCTTTATTTCCAATGACTTTGACCTGAACTTCCTGTCCTTCTTTCAGAACTACGGAAGGATGTTTGATACGGTCCAGGGAAATCTGGGAAATGTGTACCAGTCCGGTTACGCCATCGCCAAGATCAACAAATGCGCCATAATCTTTGATTGTCTCAACTTTTCCAGTTAAAACATCGCCTTCTTTGATTTCTGCTACTTTTAATTTTTTCTCCGCATCACGGGCCTCTTTCAAAATTTCTCTTGCAGATAATACAAGTTTGTCATTTTCTGCATCTGCAGTAATGATGCGAACCTGCAGTTCTCTGCCAAGCCATGGATTCAGATCATCCACATGGCTTAAACTCAGTCTGGAAGCCGGGATAAATCCACGGATTCCCTCAACCAATGCGATCACACCTTTGTTTACAATACCGGAAACAGTAACAGTCAATGTCTCCTGATTTTCATATAATTCTTTGATTTTCTCCCATGCAAGCAAAGTATCGGTATCTTTCTCTCCATCACCCATTACTTTGTAGGATTCTTCCAGTTCTTTTTCAAAGTCTTTCATTGATTCTGTCATTTTTTCATTCCTTTCCGCAACATATGCTGTCAATTTCTATTTCAAAATTGCAAATTTCGAAAAATATTTAAAAATTGCTTTTCCCTTGATTTTATCTTTTCTGACATAACTGTACTGCTCAGCCTCCTCCGGGGTCGATGCAACACCGGACTTAAGAGCCTCTCCAGCCCACAAACGGCCATCCAATGAATCATTTCGGTTATCACCCATCACAAAGTAACAGCCCTCTGGAACCACAAAGGTATAACCATCATTTTCCCAGGTCCACTCCTCTTTCAGATAATCTTCCTGCAGCGGTTCATCAGATCCGTCAATGTAAACATGTCCGTCACGGATCTCTACCGTCTCACCCGGAAGTCCGATCACACGTTTGATGTATATTTGTTTTTCATCCACCGGATACTCAAACAGGATGATATCACCACGCTGCGGCTCGTCAAACCAGTAAGCAAACCGGAATCCGATCAGCCGGTCATGTGTCATAATTGTATTTTCCATGGAACCAGAAGGAACTTTCGCATTAATGATAATAAACTGTGTCAGCACAAATACAACAATGATCACAATTGCAAACATCCGTACCCAGCTGAATACCTCTTTTCTCGCGGTACGCCTCTTCTCATCTTCCATCTTTCTTCGCTCTGTCTGTCGTTCTTTCTGCATCTGCCATCCCTACCATTCCATATTAATATCCAGTTCTACCGGGCAGTGATCCGATCCAAGTACTTCTGTATGAATCTTCGCGTCCTGCAGTACTTCTCTCAACGCCCCTGACGTCACAAAATAATCAATTCTCCATCCGGCATTCTTCTCCCGAGCTTTAAACCGGTATGACCACCAAGAATAAATTCCCGTCTTCTCCGGATAAAAATAACGAAACGTATCAATCATTCCATTGGCAAGAACCGTTGAAAACTTCTCACGCTCTTCATCCGTAAATCCTGCATTTTTACGGTTTGTCTTTGGATTTTTCAGATCGATCTCCTGATGCGCCACATTCAGATCTCCTGCATAAATCACCGGTTTCGTCTCCTCCAGGAATTTGATATAAGCAAGGAAATCATCCTCCCATTTCATACGATAATCCAGACGCGCCAGTTCACTCTGGGAATTCGGTGTATATACGGTCACAAAGAAAAATTTCTCGTACTCCAACGTGATCACACGGCCTTCATGGTCATGCTCCTCAACCCCAATTCCATAACGGACAGACAACGGTGTTTTTTTCGTAAATACTGCCGTTCCGGAATATCCTTTTTTCTCCGCATAGTTCCAATACTGCTCATACCCCTCCAGATCAAGCTGAATCTGCCCTTCTTGGAGCTTTGTCTCCTGCACACAAAAAATATCTGCGTCTACCTCATGAAAGAAATCAAGAAACCCTTTCTGTACACAGGCGCGCAAACCATTTACATTCCATGAAATTAACTTCATCTTAAACTTCCTTTTATTTCTTCGCAAGCACAGGCATATTTATCGTTCATAAAAATCCTGGCAAAAATGCTTGTTTTTCTATCTTATTTTTCTTTCCGAAACCTCATATTTCCAAACGGTTTCATACTTTTTTAGTATATCATATTCAACAGCAGACAGCAAGCCAACATTTTATATCAGATGTGGAGCAACATCTGTAATTATTCTTCTCAGAATCACTGTACTCTACACTTTTCATTTCCGCAAGTATGAAAACCAGATCATCGGTTCAGGTTTTTCCGGACGTTCACACAGGCTTTTTTCCATCCATACCATATTGTACCAACGATCAAACTTGTAAGCACACTGATGAAATTCTCCGACCATGTTATACTCCAAATGTGTATGAAACTCAATGCTGTCTGTCGTCAGATAAGCATCATTTTCCTGATCAGGATAAGCAATACAGGCATTTACACATACAATATGCTGTCTGCGCAATGCTTCTTCCAGCGCAGCATATAGTTTTTTCCCGATTCCATGTCCTCTCGCATCCATTTTTACATAGATGGATGTCTCTACCGCCCAGTCATAGGCCACCCGTTCATGCAGTGGACCGGCATAGGCATAACCAACGATCTGACCGTTTTTCTCAGCCACCAGATACGGATATTTCACCAGAGTATGTTCGATTCGTTCACGAAACTCCTCCAGCGCTGGAACTTCGTACTCAAAAGTAATCGCGGTATCTAAAATGTACGGCGCATAAATATCCAGAATCTCCTTTGCGTCATAAGGTGTCGCAATGCGGATCTGAGTCTTTGTATTCGCTTCTGATACTGTTCTATTTGTTTCATCCAGAGTTTTCTTTGCTGTGGAAGTTTTTTGTTCTGTTACTTTTTTATCCGCTATTTTTTCAAACGCAATTCTTGGGCTTCCATCGTCTACATAGATAATGCCGCATTTTTCAAATCCATTTTTCAGAATCAGATGCTGCATTATCTTGTTATTCTCATGCGTATCAATTCGTAAATGTTTCTTTTTTCCCCATGCGAAATCAAGTACCTGTGCCATGACGCCATGTGCTTCCGGTGCTGATGCGATCCGATGAATCGTTCCATAGGTACTGTCATCCATCCAGCTGCCCCGCTCGATGTTCTGATAAGTTGGATCTGCTCCAATGATCAGGGCAAATACCCCTTGAAGCTGATTCTGCTCATCTATTACATACAGTTGTTCTTTCTCAATATCTTTTCGTAACGTCTCTTCCGTTGGACGTGTCTGTCCCCACTGGGTTGGGTTTCCATGTTCTGCCATAAATTTACGGGCATATGCATAGATTCCCTGTATTTTTTCCAGATCTTTTTCCTGTGCCAAACGAATCACTTTTCTATCCTTCTTCCCTGCGTTTTTCTATATGCAAGCAAGAAAGTGTGCTATCACACACTTACGCGTTTAAAATTGTCAATAGCACATCTTTCTTGCCCGCGCCGAGCACTCTTGCAAAGCAAGAATCTCTTCTCGTGCGAGTGCGCATCATTTGCACGAAGTGCTTTTGTTTGATAGGAAATTCATC
>NZ_CAKRAS010000009.1 GCF_934295145.1 uncultured Eubacterium sp.
TGGATGAATGACCTTGGGGCACGCCCCGATATGAGCATAAAAGTGGGATTTTTATCCCACGATATGCGAATAGCGGGCTCAGAGCAAATTTTTTCTGGGGAGCGATTGGTTAGCCACCAGAACAAATTGGGCTGAGTCCGCTTTCGTAATCTTACAGTATAGCCACGTATTTTAAGCCACCTAAAACATTAACGGCGCCGTGCCCGCGCCTTATATTTCTTTTCGCCAAAGATCCAAAATAATATCAGCGCGATCAGCGTTCCAATGATCATTCCCACGAGCACATCACTCGGATAATGCACACCCACGTATAATCTGGACAGCGATATTGCAAAAGCCAGAACCAGCGCCGGCACTCCAATTCCCCGGTTGCAGCTCTTGTAGATTACCACCGCTGACGCAAAGGACGCTGATGCATGTCCGGAAGGAAACGACCAGTCCGGCTGCGCTGCGATCAGACACTGTAATCCCTGCACAACTTCGTATGGTCGAACCCGTGCCACATAATTTTTCAGTAGAAAATTTGTCACGCAGAGGGAACCAAGCAGCGCCAGCAGAGACAGCAGTCCTGCGCGCCTCGTCTTTTTCGGAAAAAGCAGAACAACGGACAACACGATCCACACAATTCCGGAATTACCGAGATTTGTAATGGCGATCACGATTGGATTCAAAATTTCCGAACGCAGATGATTCTGAATAAACAGCAGAATCTGCCCATCCCATATATTCAATTGTTGAAGTATCGTGTCTAAAACCGCCATTCTACACAATTCCCTTCCCATCGTATTTTAAGTCCCGTGGAACTCCAAATCATCCCTTAGAATTTAAATATTGCCACTCCATATGGTGGAAGTTCATAAGCAAAGGAGTATGGTCTGCCATCACACTCTGATTTTTCTGACTGGTACACAGTTGGACGTTCTGCGCCTTCACCTCCGAACTTCGCATCATCACTATTTAGCAGCAAAGTGTATTTTTTCTTTTTGGGTACGCCTACACGATAATCCGGACGCGCCATCGGTGTAAAATTACATACGAACAACAGGCTGTTTCTGCCGGATTTTCCATGACGAACAAAACTATAAATGCTTCGATATCCATCATTCGGATTAATCCACTCAAATCCTTCCGGCTGATCGTCCAGTTCATACATAGCCGGATATTTTTTATAAATGGTCAGCAGTTCTTTCACAAATGCCTGTAAATGGCTATGTTTTTCATCTTCCAGAAGATTCCAGTCAAGTTCGCGCTTTTCACTCCACTCCCGCAACTGTCCGAAATCCTGTCCCATAAATAACAGTTTCTTGCCCGGGTGTCCCATCATGAAAGCATATCCAGCCATCAGGTTGCGGTATTTATCGATACCAAGTCCCGGCATTTTGTTGAGCATGGAGCACTTCAGATGTACTACTTCATCATGAGAAAGCACCAGAATATACTTCTCACTATAATTGTAACTCATGGCAAATGTCATCTTATTATGGTTATCTTTACGGAAATACGGATCCAATTTCATATAATCGAGGAAATCATGCATCCATCCCATATTCCACTTGTATGTGAAATTCAAACCACCATCTTCGGCTTTTCCTGTTACCATCGGCCATGCTGTGGATTCTTCTGCGACCATAATTGCTCCCGGATTTCTGCCACAAACCAGTGTATTTAAGTGGCGGAAAAACTCAATGGCCTCCAGATTTTTATTTTCTCCATATTCGTTTGGTACCCACTGACCCGCTTCTTTTCCGTAATCCAGATACAGCATGGAAGCAACCGCATCCACACGAAGTCCGTCAATATGATATTTTTCTACCCACAGCAGTGCGGAATTCAGCAGGAAGTTCTTGACCTCTGTCTTACCATAGTCAAAAATCTTGGTTCCCCAGTCCGGATGCTCACCCTTTCTCGGATCAGCATACTCATACAGACAAGTTCCATCAAACTCAGCCAGTCCATGTGCATCTCTTGGAAAATGAGCCGGAACCCAGTCGAGGATAACACCAATTTTGTGTTTGTGCAGATAATTTACCAGATATGCAAAGTCCTCCGGCGTTCCATAACGAGAAGTCGGTGCAAAATATCCGGTTACCTGATACCCCCAGGAACCGTCAAAAGGATACTCGGAAATTCCCATCAGTTCTACGTGGGTGTATCCCATCTCTTTCACATATTTTGTCAACTCGACTGCCAGTTCACGGTATGTATAAAAACCGGTATCTTCATCATAGCCAGCATGACGTTTCCAGGACCCCGGATGTACCTCATAAATTGACATCGGCTGACGGTATACATCATCTTCTTTGTGCGCTGCACGGGCTTCCATCCACTTTTCGTCGGACCATTTCAGTTTGCTGATATCCGCAACTTTGGAAGCTGTTCCCGGACGCATTTCCGCATAATTTGCATATGGATCTGCCTTATATAATTTTCTGCCATCCTGTGTCTCGATCAGATATTTGTACATATCACCGATCTTGACGCCGCTGACAAAGAGTTCGTAGATTCCGTTTGGCTCCAGACGTTTCATTTCATGGGAAGTCTCATTCCAGTCATTAAAGGAACCAATGACCCAGACACGCTTTGCATTCGGTGCCCAGACCGCAAAGTTAACTCCCTGCCATCTGCCTTTTTTGCATGGATGTGCCCCAAGTTTCATGTACATATCATAATGTACGCCTGCGCCGAACAGATACATATCATACTCAGAAATGTTCCCCATAGTGTTTCTCCTCCTTAAAAACCACTTTAATTCTCAAAATCCTTCTCATGAAGAATCAGATAATCGTTCTCATTATATTTCTTTGAGAAAATAGAACCGAAGGCTCTTTTGATTCCGCCGCCCTCAGCGCTCTCAATTGCCTCATCCACAATATCCTTTACCTCAGCAAGCGTCGTTGCGCGCTCCAGCTTCTGGATATTGTTGATGCGGTTATACAGGGCAAGTACACCCATTTCATCAATCGTACATTCCATCTCTTTTGCATAGGATTTACCAAAATCAACCAGTTCATCGATAGTAAAGATCGGAATATCCACTTTCTCAGTAAATTTCTTTGCAAAGCCAAAATCAAGCTGCATTGCCTTGCGGATTCCGGCTCTGGTGTCCTCCAAAACCACAACCATACCCTGTGTGTTCTGCTCCATCAGCTGAGACATGCGGACTGCAGTCTCTCGGGTCAGTTCTCCTGCTTTATCAACGATCAGATATCCACCGGCAATCTTCGGAACCAGTGCTGCAAAATCTTTTTGGTTCAGTGATTCTGCACTGATCTTTCCGATCTTGGCATCCTCGTTTCCAATCTCCTGCTGAATTGCCTTGATCAGGCTTGTCGCAAATACGGTTTTTCCACTTCCCTCTTCGCCCTGAACCAGGATATTTCCTGCCAGAGATGTCACGGAATTACCAATTCTGGATTTCGCGCCAAGTAAAACCTGTCGAATCTGATCTTCCATACCAGGAACCGGAAGGAAATAGGAGAATAATTCTTTCTGCTCCTCTGTCAGCTGATATTGATTCTGCTCTGTCTCAATATCTTCCGGCATTTTAATTTCCGGTAATACACCGGTATTCTGCGAAAGAGCCGCCTTTCCAACCGGAACTTCCACGTTGGAGTTTTCCATAAACATCTGTGTTGCCTGTGCCAGCGTCTTCTCAAGTTCTTCATCTGGAACCGGCTCTACAACACGAAGATGATCTTCTTCCTCAGCTTCTGCTTCAGCAGATATTGTTTCCTCTGTTATTTCATCTGCTGTAACTTCTTCTGCTTCAGCATCAGAAGGTTCTTCTGTAACAGTATCTTCTACCTCTTCGTCTGCTGCTTTCTGTGTCTGTTCGGTTGCTATATTCTGTGTACGATAACTCTGTACATCCGGCATTTTCCTGGTTGCATAAAGATCGGCTGCTTCTGTTTCTTCTGCAACTGCCTCAGATGCACTTTCTGCATTCTGAGCCTGTGCTGTATCTGCAGATTCAATCTCAGTATATGCATTTGCTTCATCTGCAGGCTCTGTGTTTTCATCCGAAGAAGAGCTTGAATCTTCCTCAGATTTTGATGCTTTTTCTTCAGCCGCTTTTTCTGTTGCTTCTGAAACGTCTTTCGTTGTCTTCTCTTCCTCGGATGCTTCCTCCACTTCAGATTCCTCTGCTTTCTCAGATGCATTCTGAATTTCTTCTGAATCTTCACTGCCGTCTTCTGTAAAAGTCTCATCGGAAGCAAGGGCTGCCGCAACGGTTGTCTCCTCTGGTGCCGGAAGATCCTCTCCCGGTGTCGCATCCAGAATCGGGATCAATGTTTTCAGACGCTCCATAATCTGCCCAGCCTCGATGAGCGCATTTTCCTTCGCCATCTCCAGCTTCTTCTGCTCCGCTGCTGCAATGGCAGCTTCTGCCGCACGTTTCGTCTTTTTCCAGTCTTCCAGTACCTCCTCGATACTTGCCTGCGCGGAAGCAACCTGCTCTGCAGTCTCTTCTTCGGCTGACTTTTTCTCAGATGCTTTCACCACAACCGGAATCTCTTTTTTCGGCTGTTCCGCTTTCTTCTCCTGCTCTGTCTCGCTCAGAAGTTCCTTAAAGTCTTTTTTCAATGATTTATCAACCTGCGCATTGATCTTTTCTTTGTCAAATGCGGGCTCAATATCTTCTTCATGCTCGCCGTTCAGATATGGAATGTCGCTGACGATCTTCTTGATGTTTTCCATCGTATCCGCAACGGTTTCTTTCTCTGTGGCATTCATGATCTGTTTCATGCTTTTTGCCAGTTCTTCTTCCAGATTGGAAGTATTGAACTTACTTGCTGTTACAGTATTTTCCGCAGATTTTACCATCTCATGGATCACATTCTTTGGCTCTGTTGTCTGTGGAATACTGATCTCCACCATTCCTTTTTTCTCACGGAACTGTTTGTACTTTTCCTCCTGTGATGCGGTCAATGGCTGATATTGTCTTTTCAGATCCAATGCTTTCTCCACATACTCGCCATCACCAAACCAGAGGATCAGCTCATCACAAGTCTCCACACATTTGTCACGCATCTGGGCCTGTCCGTACAGAACAGCCAGCTCATATGCCCATTTTTCTGAGTACTCATGATCCTTTAAATCTTCCAGAATTGCAATGCGGACCGGAAGCGGCTCATCCTTCAGGCAGCTGATCTCATAAGCCAGCACATACCGCATATTGTCTTTCGGCGCAATCTCAAGAAACTCATTATAATATTCCTCTGCCTCATCAATTTTCTTTGCTTTTATAGAAACCTCTGCCAGTTTGCTGACAATATTTCTTCCAATCGGAGAATGGTCATAGGCCTGCAGTAATACGGTTCTGCACGCCTCATATTTTCCTGTTTTTTCATAAATCTCACCAACCATGCACAATGTATTGACACTGCGTACTTTCTGCCAGTTGATGGTATCCGCCATCTCTGATGCTGTGGCATAATCGCCTGCAGCCACCAAATTTTGAAGCTGTTCCAGTTTCAGCTTATACTCATACTTATCCACTGTTTTTTCACCTCATGTCTGTATTTTTTGTTTTTATTTCAACTTTTTACTTTTTTCCTTTGTCTCTTCATATCTGCGGATGGATTCTTCCGGCTCTTCTGTCTCTTTCATTTTGACTTGATTTGTCACGATATCTACCGTATCCAGTTCCGTATATTGATCTGTCTCTTCCGGCAACTGCCGTTTTTTCAATATATGTTCCACCACTCGTTTAATAACATAATATAAAACTGCAAAAATCGGCACACCGAAAAGCATTCCAACTACGCCGAAACTTCCGCCGAAAAGCAGGATTGCAAAAATAACCCAGAATGGACTCAGACCAGTCGTATTTCCAAGAATTTTGGGACCTATTACGTTTCCATCTACCTGCTGTAGAATAATGATAAATATGATGAAATAAATTCCTTTCATCGGATCCACTAGGAATATTAAAATCGCACTCGGGATTGCACCGATATAAGGTCCAAAAAACGGAATAACATTTGTCACGCCGACAATCACACTGACCAGTGCCACATATGGCATCCGCAAAATTGCCAGGCAAACAAAACAAATACATCCGATGATCATTGAATCGATAATTTTTCCAATGAAGAAACCTCCGAAGACCTCGTCAGCCTTTCTGATTACTTCCATAGCTACATTACCCAGACGAGGACGGAAAATCGCATATACTATTTTCTTGAGCTGACCAATAAATTTTTCCTTCGTCATCAATACATAAACAGCAACAATAAATCCGATGATCACATTGAAAATAGTTTTTACTACGTTATATACTCCAGTGGTAATATTTGCCACAAAATCGGACTGTTCCAACACACTCTTACGCAGCCAGTTTTCCAGATAAACAGATGCATCTGCAATAAATGTATCCAATTTTCCGGCAAGTGGACTGTCCTGTCTCATCAGACGATCCACCCACTCAGTTAAATTCTGAACTTTTTCGTTCATGCTAAGTACAATATCTTCGATACAGACTACAAGCTGAGGGATGATCAGCCAGATCAATCCAACGATGATTGCAAGAAATACCGCCATTCCAAATCCTACAGATGCAGCCCGGATCTTCTGACACTGCTTTTCTGTCAGTTCTTTCCCTTTTGCTCTATTTTTCTTATATAAAAACCGTTCAAACCATTTCATGATCGAATTAACAAGATATGCCACGACCAATCCGACCAAAATAGCCTGAAGACTCTGTAAGATCTTCTGGAAACCAGAAAATAGTCCGTCAAATCGAAGTACCACAAAAAAGATTGCGATACAGACCATAACTACCAAAATAGCCGTTAGTCCTATTGCCAGATATGGCCGAATATCCAGATTTACTTTCTTTTTCTCCGGTTGTTTCTCAGTTACGGTATGCTCTTTTTTTGTCTCTTCCTGCATGCTAAAATTGCCTTTCTAAAATTCCCGGAATCCTTTTTGAGAAGTCCTGTTAAAATATGCAATAAGTATACCATAATTTTTCTGCATATAACAGAAGTGTTCATAAAAAAATCAAAAAGAATCCCGTTTCCAGGATTCTTTTCGTTTTTCTTTATCAGTTGTTTATACCATCTTAAGGTTCTTTTTAATCTCTGTAATAATTGATCAGACAGCCTTTCAGAATGATGGTTCTCTCATCCTCTGTCAGATCACCCATTTTCAGAGTAAACGGTTTCATCTCACCGTCTTTTACCACATATGCCTCGATGTCTGTCAGCTTGTCTTCGATAGCTTTACGCACATTCGGTACAAACAGATAATCACCGTTTGCAAACGGGAGATCTCCTTCTGGAATCAGGAATGGAAGCATACCCCAGTTGATCAGGTTGGAACGATAACGTTTCGTTGCGTATTCATTTGCGATATTTGCCCAGCCGCCCAATACTTTCTGACAGGAAGCAGCCTGCTCTCTGGCAGAACCGTCACCTGGTTTTACTGCAAAGATCGTACTTCCGATACCGAAATTCTCACGGTTGAGATCCGGGTATTTTGTCTTGATCGTCTCGATGACCGGTGCAAGCTCCGGAAGTGCCTCGACTGGTTTTTCACCGGCAACTCTTGCTTTCTCTGCTCTCTGAACCTCTTTTGCGCGGCCTACGTACTCCGGATCCTTTCTGGACAGAGCAAATTCAGCCAGTGCCAGTGGATTGGAGCGATAAGATGAAGTCTCACCGGACGGAATCAGTTCGTCCGTTGTAGTAACCGGATCGTGAATCTCGGATACTACTTTCAGAACGAGGTTATCTGTCAGAGCACTCATTGCCGGCCAGTCTTTGATGTTTGGTCCGAATTTGAGTTCCTCGTTCGGATCTGCCACACCTTTACTGTCAAATACACGATTATCGTAAATTGTCTTGTCGAAGAAATATTTCGGTCCTGTATATTCTACATCCAGAGCAGTAGCAGGTGTCAGATATCCTTTATTTGCAGCGGTTGCAGCGATAGAGCGTGCATCCATCAGTGCTACGGAAGCGATCTGACCGTTCTGAAGTTTGGAACCTTCACGGTTCGGGAAGTTTCTCGTAGTATGACGGATACTGAATCCGTTGTTGTTCGGTGTATCACCTGCGCCGAAACATGGTCCGCAGAATGCTGTCTTCATGATCGCACCTGTCTCCATGATCTTGGCTGCTGCACCATTTCTTACTAATTCCATGTAAACTGGCATACTTGCCGGATATACACTTAAGGTAAACTCATCCGGTCCGATGCTCTTGCCATTCAGAATGTCTGCTGCTGCACAAATATTTTCAAATCCGCCGCCGGCACATCCTGCAATGATACCCTGATCTACATACAGTTTTCCATTGCGGATCTTATCTCTTAATTTGTACTCTACTGCTCCATCCAGACTTACTAACGCATTCTTCTCAACTTCAGCCAGAATGTCTTCCAGATTTGCATTTACTTCATCAATCGTATAGGTGTTGCTCGGGTGGAACGGCATTGCGATCATTGGTTTGATCTCACTTAAGTTCACCTCAACGCATCCATCATAGTAAGCAACAGCCTCCGGTTTCAGTTCCGCATAATCTGCAGATCTGCCGTGAATATCATAAAATTCTTTAATCTTCTCATCGGTTACCCAGATAGAGGACAGGCAGGTGGTCTCTGTGGTCATAACATCCACACCGATACGGAAATCAGCACTTAAAGAAGCCACACCCGGTCCAACAAATTCCATGACTTTATTATTTACATAACCATTTTTAAATACAGCACCGATAATAGCCAGAGCCACATCCTGCGGTCCGACACCTTTCATCGGCTCGCCGGTCAGATAGATAGCTACAACACCCGGCATTTTGATATCATAGGTTTTGCAAAGCAGCTGTTTTACAAGCTCCGGGCCACCCTCACCCATTGCCATAGTACCAAGGGCACCGTAACGTGTATGGGAGTCAGAACCAAGGATCATTTTGCCGCCGCCAGCCAGCATCTCACGGGCAAACTGATGGATAACTGCCTGATGAGGCGGTACATAGATTCCACCGTATCTCTTTGCACAGCTCAGTCCAAACATATGGTCATCTTCGTTGATGGTTCCACCAACGGCACACAGACTATTGTGACAGTTTGTCAGTACATACGGTACAGGGAATTTTTCCAGTCCTGACGCACGGGCAGTCTGAATGATACCGACAAAAGTAATATCATGGGAAGTCAGCTTGTCAAATTTAATCTGCAGCTGATCCATGTTTCCTGAAGTATTGTGCGCTTTCAAAATACGATATGCCATTGTACCTGCTGCAGCTTCAGCAGTCGTCACTTTCTTTCCTGTTTTTGCCTCAAGACATGCTGCTGCTTCGTGATTATCTTCGATAATCTCTGTTCCATTCAGCAGATATACACCATTCTCATGTAATTTTATCATGGTTTCTGGCCCTCCTTAAAAATCTTTTTTACAAACTCTCAATATGCCGCAAAATTCGGCAGTAATTCTTTTTTATTATAATGACGCATATGTTAAAAAGCAAGTCTTTTTCACTTCACAGTAATAAATTGCTTCCACTTACTCCTTACACCGAAACGTGATCTTCACCCGGAAGAGATCATCCTCCAGACTCAGTTCAAATTTTCCGCCCATAAGTTCCGTAAGCATCTTGGAAATTGAAAGTCCCAGTCCGCTTCCTTCGGTGCTGCGTGATTCATCGCCACGCACAAACCGTTCCGTCAGGCTGTCCGCATCCACGTTCAGCAATTTTTCGGATATATTTTTCATCGTAAAGGAGGCCTCGTAGCCTTCTTTTGCCACTTCCACATACACACGGGTATCTGACATGGCATATTTTGCCGTATTGTTATACAGGTTTCCGATAACACGCCAGAGTTGCCGCCCGTCCGCATAGATCATCACAGCTTCCTTCGGGAACTTGCTGATCACATTCAGCCCTTTCTGCTCCAGCTTTTCATTGAACTCGCCACCGGTCTGGCGCACCAGTTCCACCAGATCGATATCATCCATCTGCAAGGTAATATTACCTGAAGAAATACGGGATACATCAACCAGATCTTCCATCAGTTGTTTTAATCGCAGTGCCTTAGATTCCAGCACTTCAATATATGCTTCCGCATTCGGGTTATCGATTTTTTCCCGGCGCAGCAGGCCGATATAATTAATAATGGAGGTCAGCGGTGTTTTGATATCATGGGAAATATTTGTGATCATATTTGCCTTCATACGCTCATCCCGCACGCTCTCACCAATGGCGGTTGCCAGACCTTCACTAATATGATTGATTCCCTCTGCCAGCTGATATTCATCCCCCTGATATTCTTCCAGATTCAGCTTATAATCGAATTTTCCCTGGGTGATCTGGTCGATCCCTTCCAGTATCTTCCTCCGTTGAATGACACGCTGTGAAAAATAGAGCAGCGTAAATATCAGAAAAATGAGCAGCAAAATATATGCCCAGATAAATCCACAGTGAAAGGCCAGATATGCAATCAAAACGTTTGCCAGGACAATTCCCCAGATGACCAGCGTCATCCGATTGCCAAGATAACGGTTATGTAGCGTACCTTTCAGATTCACCAACAGCCAGTGCAGATAACTGTTTTCAAAAAACGTATCTGCTTTTACCCGGCGCACAAGACTCAGGTACATTCCCATAAATGCACAATCACCAAGTACGGTAAAAGTTCCGACTACTACCATGCGTCCCATCACACCGTAATCCTGATTATGTACACGCATGCCAAGAGCCGCTAATACTATACTAAATACAAACAGTAATGCAATTGGGATTTCCGTCCGCAGTTTGTCAAAGTTTGTCAAATGAATCTCCTTATCCTCGCTGCGCTTTGCTGCTGCAACCGTCATATAACACAGTCCCACTAACCAGACGATGAGACCAACCGCTGCCAGTACAAGACTTCGCTGCGCCCAAGGGAACAATTTGTCAAATTCCCGCTTTGCAACTGCAAGGTCATCCTCCTGCGGGAAGTTTATATCCACTGCAACGATCAGCGTGAAATCACCTTTCTGCAGTTCATTATACTGCGCCATATTCTGGTAATAATTATTCTCCATGCCGCCGATATTTGTCTCAAAACGGAAGGTTTTGTTATTATAACTCAGATAACGGCCATAATTTACTGCCGCCTCGTAAGCATCCTCCTGCTTCTTTATGTCCTTCATATTTGTTACGCAAGTACCATTTTTGAAGTCACTGAGCCAGTAATAAACATTTGTGTTGTTCTGATCATATTTATTATTATAGACTTTATAATCCGCGATTTTCTCCGGTGAAGCATTCACAGTCTCCGGTCGGTTCTCATCATATACGCCGTCTGTCTCAAACTGTTCTTTCAGATTCAGATACTCCAACAATTGCACCATCTGTTTGGAAAAGGTCCGCTCAAAATATCCGGATTCCACAAAGGATGAATTCTGCAGATCTCCCATGTTCAGCATATTCTGATTGACGCAGGTGCTGAACAGCACAATGCTGACAGCAGCTACAACGGCTGCGATCATCTGCAATCCGATCACAATAGCCTTTGCCAGTGATGAATAGCGCTTTCTGTTCTGTTCCATCGACTACCTCGGTTCTATTTTCTCAATTTTGTATCCAACGCCCCAGACCACTTTCAGATACTGCGGATCTTTTGGATTGATCTCAATTTTTTCCCTGATATGACGGATATGTACAGCTACCGTATTATCTGCCCCGATTGCTTCCTCATTCCAGATGCTTTCATAAATCTGATTGATAGAAAATACTTTTCCCTGGTTTTTCACAAGCAAAAGCAGAATATTGTATTCAATCGGTGTCAGACGTACATTCTGTCCATCCACAGTCACTTCCTTCAAGTCATCGTTGATAGACAGACCGCCAGTCTGAAATATTTTACTGGATTCCGCCACATTTCCAAGTCTGGTATAACGGCGCATCTGCGAGTTGACTCTTGCCACCAGTTCCAGCGGATTAAACGGCTTAGACACATAATCATCTGCGCCTACGTTCAGACCAAGGATTTTGTCAGAGTCTGCGGTTTTTGCAGACAGCACAATGATCGGCATATTGCTCTCCTCACGGATTTTCAAAATCGCACGAATTCCGTCTAAACGAGGCATCATCACATCAATGATCACCAGCTGAATGTCTTCTTTTTTAAGCATTTCCAATGCCTGCACACCATCATATGCTTTAAAAACCTGATAGCCTTCCTGTTGCAGGTAAATCTCAATGGAATCAACAATGGAAGTGTCATCATCACATACTAATATATTGTTCAATGGAATTCCTCCTATTCTTCTCTGCCGAAAATCAGATCTTTTAGAATCGCACTTGCATCTCGTTTTTCCCGTTTACGGTTCTGGGGCTGCTCCCATCCCTCGGCAAACTCATCTGCCAGCACTGCCTGTCGGATGCTCTCTTCATCCGGAAATTCCGGATTCGGATACTGCTGCTCGTCTCCGACCGCTTCCTCGTCAGTTTCCTGATCGTTCTGCGCTGCCCCCTGACTTGCTTTCCACTTAAAGTAAGCTGCATCGGTATTGATCTTGATATCCGGTTTTTCTGCCGGAAGCGGCTCCCGGGCCAGTTCCTCCGGTCTCTTTGTACCGGAATTTTCAAAATACTGTTCGTTTACTTTAATGTCCGGCTCTGATGGCGGGATGTACATCATACTTCTGGCATACTGCACACCGGCTTCCTTCTCAGCCTCCAGATCACGGTTTTTGCGTGCCCGCTGGCGGTTGATATCGTCTATGATGGACAGATATTTCTTTGTATCTGACAGGTCTGCCAGCTGTCCCTGGAGCTCATTTTCATGAGCCTGCAGCTTGTCCTTCTGCTCCCGCAGATCCTTTTTAAACTGTAAAAACAGATCATTCATGGAATCATTGGTCTGATCCATGAGATCCCGGATCGCTCCGATCATATCTGCCGTGTAAATAACGGAAGCAGCATAGACATCTTCTGCATTGGCATTCGCCGCCTCAATGATCTCATTTCCTTTTTTCTGAAATGCCCGCTCCGCATTGTTTCTGCTCTGTCGCGTCTGCTCGTACTGATCCATCATATCGTAAATGCCCTGATTCAAACGATCCAGCAGCCCCAGAAATTTCTTGCGGTCAATAATTACTTTATCCGGATGTCCATCCACCATCTCACTTTTTGAAAACGTAACATGAATCTCTTTTAACACCCGCTCTACTTTATCCTGTGGACTCATTCTTTCCTTAATTTCTCCTTCTTCTTTTTCCTTTCCTGAATAACAAATTTTCGGATATAACATACAGAGTTTTTTCCTATCAGATTAAAACATTCTGTTCTTCAGATTCTAATGCCCTTCTATACCTCGATCAATTCGTACTGATCTGTACCAAGTCCGATTTTTACCGCATGCTCGATGCAGCTTCTCCAGTTGGTATCCGGATGATTGTAATAAAAATGATCGTGTCCATGTTCGCAATCACAGTCCCCATGTTCATGCTTGTGCTGCTCCATATTTTCTGCCAGCACACTGTTTGAAAGTACCGGCTGCTGATTACACAGATCGGCACATGCCATATCCAGCGCTACCGGATCAAAAGAAGCTAACATACCGACGTTCGGAATGATCGGGCGGTCATTTTCTGAATGACAGTCACAGTTTGGTGACACGTCACAGATCAGTGAAATGTGAAAACATGGACGATCCTTGCAGATTGCCAGTGTATACTCTGCCATTTTGCAGTTTAAGATATCATTAGACTCGGAAACCCCCGGTGTCACTGCATCTTTCGGACAGACACCGACACATCTGCCGCAGCCCACACATTTATCATGGTCGATCTGTGCCTTGTGTTCTTCAATAGTAATTGCATCATGGGCACATACTCTCGTACACATACCACATCCAACGCAGACTCTCTGCCGTACATATGGCTTTCCGGCACTGTGCTGTTCCATCTTACCTGCACGGGATCCGCCGCCCATACCGATATTTTTGATGGCACCGCCAAAACCGGTTGCCTCATGTCCTTTGAAATGGGTCAGCGAGATCAGAATATCTGCATCCATCAGCGCACGACCGATTTTTGCTTCTTTGACATATTCACCATCCACCGGAACCAGCACCTCATCCGTACCTTTCAGTCCGTCTGCGATAATGACCGGACATCCGGTTGCATATGGAGTAAATCCGTTCATGTAAGCTGTCTCCAGATGATCCACCGCATTTTTACGGCTTCCGACATATAATGTATTGCAGTCTGTCAGAAAGGCTTTTCCGCCCTGCTCCTTTACGATATCTGCAATGACTTTCGCATAATTTGGCCGAAGA
Source organism: uncultured Eubacterium sp. (assembly GCF_934295145.1). Classification (GTDB taxonomy): domain Bacteria; phylum Bacillota; class Clostridia; order Lachnospirales; family Lachnospiraceae; genus Eubacterium_I. The sequence goes on from NZ_CAKRAS010000009.1 coordinate 14,269, forward strand.
AATGCCAGATTTCCATACTCGCCAAAATGAATTTTAATTGCTGCATAATGATCCTGAAAATCGATAGTCTCGATGCCTGCGGTCTTGACCAGACGCGCCAGCTTCTGCATCAGATTTTCGGTAAAACTTGTCTTAAAGGATGTAAAATAAACTTTTGATTTTTCCATTGCCAAAACTCCTTCTATATTTCATATAAACTCACAGCCATCTCAATACAATTTTCCGTAAAGCGGACATTCGCAATCCGCTTTCGCTACTTGCTCATGAACGTACAAGAAAAACATTTATCCATCTGACTCTGAATCATTCCATATTTCTTATAGTTTACCATAACCACTCCCGTGTTTACAGTTAAATTTTTCTTAAATGGTTGTAAGTCTGGCTGATTTACAGTAAATTGGACATTCTCAATCTGCATTTCACACATATCGGCTAATTATCCGTCATCTTGCCTTTTCCCCCGTTTTCCTGTAAAATGCTATCGAAAAAACAGAATGAACTTTATGAAAAAATTTTGAAGAAATTATAATACTCCCACTGGAAAAGATTTGTTATTGCTCACTACATACAAAAGTGGAAGTTTCGATTTCAATTGAGGTGAACACTAGTTAATGGAATTAATTCGTACTTATGGAAATATCATAAAAAAATATGCTCCAGACCATCCGCTGGCTGCCTTTCGCATGATCAAAGCTGGTCTGGCCCTAGAGCAGTTTCGCAGTAAGCATCTGGCAGACAAAAGAATGCCCGGCGCTTACCAGTATTTAAATACCTATGCGGTTGGAGATGTTCTGGAATCATTAAAGCATCCGGAAACTTCTGTCTGGGCAAATATTTTTGCCCCGGTAGAGCTGTTACAATGCTTTGGATTGCACAGTCTGTCCATCGAATCTCTGTCCTCTTTTTTATCCGGTTTCACTATCGAGGACTATTTTCTGGATTACGCCGAAAACGAAGGACTGGCATCCACACTGTGCTCCTATCACAAAAACTTCATTGGTGCCATCGACAGCGGTATCATCCCGCCGGCAGCATTTGCCGTAACGACCTCAACCATCTGCGACGGAAACATTAACACTTTCCAACATCTGTCCGAAAAGCATCAGGTGCCGTCGTTTTTGATCGACATCCCCCAGTATAATACACCAGGTGCCAGAGAATATGTCACAGAGCAGTTAAACGAGCTGATTGCAATGCTGGAAGATACCTTCCACAAAAAATTTCGAGAAGAAGAACTGGTTCCGGTCCTGCAGCGGGAAAACGAATCCAAAGCCTGCTATGAGCGTTGCTTAAAAAATCTGCAAACGCATCATTATCCATCTACGCTGACGATGCAGATGTATATGCTTTTTGCATCACATATAAACATTGGCACACCGGAAATCCTGCATTTTTATCAGCAAATGGAAACAGAAACCGCTGCCGCACCGGAATTTCACGGCACCAATATCCTCTGGGTTCACCTGTTGCCTTATTATCAGGAAACGTTAAAGAAATACTTTAATCTGACCGACAATTATCAGATTCAGGCAATCGAAATGAATCTGGATTACCGTACAAAGCTGGATACGGAACATCCCCTGGAAGCACTGGCAGACAAAATGATCCACAATGTCTATAACGGTCCTTATGAACGAAAAGCAAAACTGGTATCGGAACTTGCTAAGGATCTGCAGTCTGACGGTATCATCAATTTCTGTCATTGGGGTTGCAAACAGTCCTCCGGCGGTATCATGCTGTTAAAAGAAGAACTGGATAAAAAAGACATTCCGCTCCTGATTCTGGATGGAGACGGCATGGACCGCAGAAACAGCCACGATGGGCAGATCCGTACCCGATTTGAAGCATTTTTAGAAGTACTAAAGCAACGAAAGGAGGAGACATAATGCTGGCTTATTTTTGTAAATATGTTCCGGAAGAACTGATGCAGGCTTTCGGCACAGAGTTTGTCTGTCTGGAACCGCATGTGACAAATTTTACCCAGGCAGATGCCCTGATGCACCCAAATATGTGCTCCTTCTCGAAAGCAGTTCTGGAAGAATTTGAGAAACAGGATTATGAGGGAATGATCTTTACCTCCTGCTGCGACAGTTCCCGCCGCCTGTATGACATTTTGTGTCAGCAGTTTCCGGATAAATTTTTCTTCTGTCTGGATCTGCCGCGCAAGATCAATGACTTTGCTGTGACACTTTACACAAAACAGCTGCAGAAACTCATTGAGGCCTATGCTGCATTTTCCGGAAAAACATTTTCAGAGCAGAAGTTGTTGGAAATTTGTAAAAAACGTGCAACATCAGCCAATATCCAGCCTTCCAGTGCACCGATGAATGGGATTCATATTGCCCTCGCCGGTGCCCGTCCGGGCAGTGAGATCCGTCAGCTTATCACTAATCATCAGGTAGAGATCACACTGGATTTAACTTGCACCGGCATTCAACGCAGCTATGACCTTGATTCTGATCAGATTCTGTCAGCTTATGCACATGCCCTGCTGGATCAGCTTCCATGCATGCGTATGGCTGCCGCATCAAACCGCCAGCGCATTCTGGAAGCCTATGAGAACCGCATCGACGGTATCATTTACCATACAGTAAAATTCTGTGATATTTATGCTTATGAATATACCAAACTGCACGAAACATCCAGCTTACCGATTCTAAAAATTGAAACCGACGCTACTGCTCAGTGCGGCGGTCAGATCCTAACCCGACTGGAAGCATTTTTAGAATCCCTGCGTGCACAAAAAGGAGAATCTATGCTATTCAAAAATAAACGACATCAGTTGGAAAACTATTCCGCCGGAGCGCAAGACTCCACTTCTGATTCCGTAACTGCAAATACGGATAATACCACAGCAGCTAGCACAACAAATACGCCTGTCTATGTCATGGGAATTGACAGCGGCTCTACATCCACCAATGCTGTAATTTTAAATGACAAACGTGAAATCGTTGCTTCCGCAGTCATTCGAACCGGAGCAAAAAGCGGAGAAAGCGCACAGCGTATTTTAGAAGAAATTTTACAGAAGGTAAACCTGCAGCGTAAAGATCTGACCAAAATCGTGTCCACCGGATACGGACGTGTCAGCATTCCATTTGCAGATGAAAACGTGACAGAGATCAGCTGTCACGGAAAAGGCGCACATTATCTGAATCCGGAAATCCGCACGATTCTTGATATCGGCGGTCAGGACAGCAAAGCGATTCATCTGAATGAAAAAGGAGAAGTGACCGATTTTGTCATGAATGACAAATGCGCTGCCGGAACCGGTCGTTTTTTGGAAATGATGGCACGAACGCTGGAAGTAGATATTGCAGAGCTTGGTCCCTTATCGCTGAAATCCACAGAAAATATTGAGATCAGCAGCATGTGTTCCGTATTTGCCGAATCTGAAGTCATTTCGCTGATTGCGCAAAATAAAGAGACCGCTGATATCGCCCACGGCATCCACATGGCAATCGCCGCAAAGGCAATTTCGCTGATGCGCCGTGTCGGATTAGAGCCTGGTTATATGATGACCGGCGGTGTTGCCAAAAATCCGGGCGTAGTAAAAGTTCTGGAAGAACAGTTGAAAGCACCGCTTTTTATTTCCGAAGAGCCGGAAATTGTGGGTGCACTGGGGGCGGCGCTGTATGGCCTCGAAAGTATTCATTAATTTCTTTTGTGGCTAAACTGTAGGTTGTGAAAAGAGAGCAGGGTATTTTGTCCCGGCGGCTAACAATCGCCTGCCAGGAAAAAGTACCCTGCTCTCTTCAATTTACGTATAGAAGATAACAACCCAATCAGAACATTTCACTCAGTTGAAACTTACTCTGCTACAGGAAATTTTTACCATCTAACCATTTATAAAATCAATTCTTATCTCATTTGGAAATAGTTACACTGCTGTTTCTCTTTTTCTCCAGCTAACAAAACCATATAGATCAAAAACGAAAAATATCATAAATATAATAGTTACTGAAAAATAGGATGGATCTTTCATCGTTGCCATGATCCAGAGTACAATGAGTACAATATCATTTGCGGCGTATCCGACTGCATAATAAGATGAACGCAGCATTGTCAGTGATGCCGCCAGGAAACTTGTCGTAATCGATATCGTGCTAAATACAATGTTTGGTGTTTCCAATACAGCTAATATCTCGAAAAATAAAATTGTAATAACGGTAGTACTGGTAACCAATAAAAATACATGTTTCTTCGTCAGTTGCTGAATCTCAACTTCTTTTCCACTTTCGGATGGATTTCTGATCCATGTTATTGTTGACCAGATAGCCATCGGCATTGTCATTCCAAGATAGGTCATCATTTCTCCCCAATAGTGAAACTGCCAGGAGATGATTCCATAAAGAATGCTGAACAGGATCATCAAAATCTGAGACCATACATTTCCTTTTGCCGCAATGATCAGAGATGTAACACCAACACATGAAGCAACCAGCGTCAGCACGTTAAAATTTGCCGAAAAAACATTTGATACCACGATAATCAGCAATGCTCCCATCCAGATTCCCCATTCCTTTTTTGTTAAACATGTAATCGGATTACTCATGCCCGTTTTTTCACTCCTCTTTTGCTACAATATATTTATGGTCAATATTCCTTACAGCCATTATGGAATTATCCGTCTCACAAACAAAAAGCGCCAGGATTCCTATCTTCTCAGACCTAACGATAGAAATTCTGACGCTTACCTTTCCTACCCGGTGGCAGGAAAGAGCCGTAATGTTTTTCAATTTTTATTCAGACAGGGATTTTCGAAAATATTTGTCTACTCGGTAAAACAGACCAATCGTTACTGCCACCACTAATAACAAGAAGATGATTACAACCGTCATAGCATATTCCTGCGACAACGCAACAGCAATCACTCCAGAAATTGCAATTCCAACTGCCAGGAATAAAACTGGTTTTCCAAGACGTTTTGCGTATCCCGCTTTATCCTTTATTTTGTCAAATACTTTCCCATGAACAAAAGTATAATTTCCTTTCAGTAAAAAAATACTCAAGCACATCATGATAACAGCGATAAACCATGTTATTATACTAAACCCTATCATACGATTCCTCTTTCAATCAACAAAATGGAACTCATTTTTAATCGTATTCTACTCTCTCCATTTACTTCTGTCAATCCTGAACTTCCTTCCAATCATAGACAAATTCCGGTGTTTCTCTGCTATAGTCTTCTTCTGACCATATCTGTTTTCCATCATAAATAATGCTTTTACACGGCGTATCCAATTCCACATATGCACTTCCATAAAGTTCATTATCGTAAGTTTCCGCACGGCCGCTCACTTTATCCGCTATGGTAAGTTTATACTCTTTTGCAGTCTTCATCGTTGCAGAACCATCTTCATTCAGTACAAATGAAGGTCTGTAAATTGCGCTTCTCCTGCTATCCGGCCACTGACAATTTACATATACTTTTTGAATGCCATCTTCTTTCACACAATATACATCCTTGACTCTCATATTGCTCTCATTTGTTGGAATCACAGGTACACAAAATACTACGAAAAAGAAAACAATTGCAGATACTGCAGAAATCACACAGCCGACAGCTATTTTGCTTTCCACAGCTTTCCGGTTCTTTTTCACCATAGCCTGAAACCGTTCCACGCCCTGTTCTGTCTCATTTTTTTCTAAGGCAACAGGCATTTTCAACTGTTCATATACATGTCTACATGCTGAGCACTGCTCTAAATGCTGACGCACCGCATCTTTTGTCGAATCCCGAAGAAGTCCGTCCTGATATAATGGCAGCAAATCCTGAACCATATCACAGGAAATTTGATTCATGTTATTTTTCTCTGACATTAAAAGCCACCTTCTTTCTTCCATTGATCTAATATTTTTTGCTTTGCCCGATAATACACAACCCTCGCCCAGCTCTCTGATTTTTCAAATAAATCTGCAATATCCCGAAATGGAAGCTCGCCAAACGTCCGCAAAGAAAATACTTCTTTATACGGTTCGTCCATTGTATGAAGAATTTTGTGAATAGATTTCAGCGTTTCCCGATTTATGATCATTGACTCAACTGTCTCACCGTTCCACTCCAATTCCCTAAAAAGAACCTCATCCGACACATTGCGTTTCTCTTTTTTGATCTTCTTCAACCAGATATTTCTGGCAATGGCACACAACCACGTATAAATACTGGAATTTCCCTTAAATGCCGTCTTTTTATACAACGCCCGGCAAAAAGTCTCCTGTGTAATATCTTCTGCTTCGGATGAATTATGACAAAGTGATAACACATAATAATATACTGCTTCATACTCTGCGATCAGGATTTCCTGACTGATTTCATGTTCACTCACCTGTATTCACCCCCCAAAAAACATCCTCATGATTTTGTTTTCTATAAATTAGACCCCTTGGAATCAAAAACGTTACATTATTTTTTCAAATATTTTTTATTCTTTGTATAATACCATTCGTGGCAGCACTTGTTCAAAATAACCATCAACATTCGGATAACATTATAACGTAGAAGAAAGGTCTCCGACAATTTTTTCTTAGCGAGCGATTGTTAGCCGCGAAGACAAAATTGTCGGAGACCTTTTTCATAACTTATCGTTGAGCCACTTTAACGTAAAACTTTTCAAAACCTATCGTTGATTCACTTTAACTTAAAAAGAAATTTTATAACCCTTTAAATACGAAACTGAATGTCATTTTTTCATCGGTTTTGAGTAAATATTCCTCATGAGTACGTGCGCCCCAGCTGTCATCACCGCCGATTCCCATCTGGCCTTTTGCTGCGCGTACTACCGTGTAATGAACTTCCGGAAGTTCATATGGATGCATTGCATTTTCCATCTCATGTGGTGTATACGGAAGTGCTGAGAACATCATCGGACCATTTTCCGGATCCATCTCAAATAACATTCCACGGCCTTTGCGGTCTGTTACTTTCGCCCAACGGACTTCTTCTTTTGCACCACACTCCTGCGGAACCATGTAATGCGCCATATTGTCAGCTACCATGTTTTTATAAATGCCAAGTTTTGCACCATGTTTACGGTCTGCATAAGTCTCAGCCTCACCCAGTCCGTACCATTCTACATGATCATAATCTGCATTGAACTTGAACATGACACCAAACTCCGGCATATCGCCCAGCTCTTTGACCGGATCATAAGTAAGTGTTGTTTTTACACGTCCATCACCAAATACTTCGTAGGAAATATGGCACTCTGCCATCGGTGTCGTCGGCATTACATAAGTATAAGATACCACTGCGGAATGCTCTTTCACCTCAAGCTGCGGCTGATGTCCACCTACATAAATACCATCGCGATAATCTTTGAAATTCAGATACATACTTGCAATCTTCCACTGAGCATAACGCATCTGCATCAGATTTCCACAATCGTTATCGATTGGCGCACGCCAGAAGTTTGGTTTCGGGATGGACTCAATCATCTCACGTCCTGCATATTTATAGGATACCAGGCCTCCGTTTAATACAGAGAATAATACCTCAAAATGAGCTCCGCGGATACCGATATTGTGTGTGCTGCGGATAACTTCTATTTCATCAGTGCATGCAACCGGTGCTTTTTCTACCTGATATACATACTGACCAAATGCTACCTCATGTCCTGCTTTCGCCCATACTGTATCAGCTTTTAAATGGAAAGATACCGTTACGGTATATTCACCCGGACGCTCCTGTTTTGCAATCGGAAGATCATAGGTCTCCTCACTTAACGGTGCAACTGCAGCTGCCAGCGGTTTTGTACAAACAACTTTTCCGTCTTTTGCCAGCGTTACTTTTGCATCAAAAGTATCTGTATTTACAAACAGATTTTTGTTGATAACAGTTACTTTATCTTCGCTTACTTTTGCTGTAATGTTCTGGTAATTGAATTTTACTTCCTGCATCTTCGGAGAAGCTTCGCGGTCACCGCCGTATGCAATACCGTTTCCACTGAAATTATAATCTGTCGGACGCTCGCCAAAATCTCCGCCATATGCCTGGAATTCTTTACCGTATCGGTCTTTTTTGTAAATAGACTGATCAATGTAATCCCAGATAAAGCCTCCCTGATATTTCGGCTCTGTATCGGTCAGATCTGTATATTTGTGCATCGCACCGCAGGAATTTCCCATAGCATGTGTGTACTCACAGCAGATGAACGGCTTGCTGGCATCTTTTGCCAAAAATTCTTTGATCGCCTCAACAGACGGATACATCTGACTTTCCATATCGCTGGTGTCGTTGTAACTACGATCATGGCAGACACCTTCATAGTGAACCAGTCTGGTCGGATCTTCTCTATGGAATAACTGTGACATTTCAAAAATATCTTTTCCACCGAAAGATTCATTACCGCAGGACCAGATCAGAATCGCCGGGTGGTTTTTATCACGCTGATACATAGAATTTGCACGATCCAGCATCATCTCCAGCCACTCAGGTTTGTTATGCGGAACGGTATATGTAAAGTCCTTTGTCATCTCTGCCACATCCCAGGAACCGTGAGATTCCAGGTTTGTCTCATCAATCATGTACAGACCAAACTCATCGCACAGTTCATAGATTTTGGACATATCCGGATAATGACAGGTGCGGATGGCATTAATATTGTTTAATTTCATCGTTGTCAGATCTTTGCGCAGTTCCTCCTCGGATACGTGACGACCGCTGACAGAACTGAACTCATGACGGTTTACACCTTTGAATACGATACGCTTTCCGTTCAGTGTCATGATACCGTCTTTCATTTCAAAACGACGGAAACCAACTTTCTGCGGAATGATCTCCTGTACATTTCCATTTGCATCTGATACGGTCAGTTCCAGATCGTATAACTGCGGATCTTCTGCACTCCAGAGTGCCGGAGCATCCACTTTCCATAAAAATACATCCTCTCCGGAGATTGCTTTTGTATCTTCCAGAATGGTCTCACCATCCTTAGAAAGAACAACTTTCACCTGTCCGCTTCCCCATGTTTTTGTCACCAATTCAAGATCTGCGCTTGTCAGTGACTCCTCCGGAATTGCACGGATACGAAGGTCATTTACATGAACTTCCGGAACGGTGTAGAGATATACGTCTCTGTAAATACCAGAAAAACGGTAAAAATCCTGATCCTCACACCAGCTGCTGGCAGTCCATTTAAACACCTGTGCGGCCAGTTTATTTTCGCCCTCTTTTACATACTCAGTCAGTTCAAACTCGGACGGCGTAAAGGAATCCTCGCTGTAGCCCACAAATTTCCCGTTCAGCCACAGAGCCAGGCCACTCTCAGCCCCCTGGAAAGAAATGAATAAACGTTTGCCTTTCATCTGTTCCGGAACAGTGAAATATTTTACATAACTAGCCGTCGGATTAAAATGTGTCGGAATCTCGCCCGGATGGATGTCCTCATGTCCTTCCCACGGATACTGTACATTTGCGTACTGCGGTGCATCGTAACCTTCCATCTGGATATGAGCCGGCACATAAATGTCCTCCCAGTCTTTGCAGTTATACGCTTCTGCCTCAAATCCCGGAATCGCACTCTCATAATTTCTCGCATACTGGAATTTCCAGAGCCCGTTCAGGGACTCACGGTAAGAAGTCTCTTTATCCCAGGCTTCCTCCTCAGACGCATAATACACATGATCGGAATGTGCATCCAGACGACCATCGCGGAAATATTCCGGATCTTTTACCATTGCATAATCAAACTGTTTCATAGGTTCCTCCTCCTGATTAAAGTAAATCAGATTGCTGTGTTGTCTACTACATTAAGTATCTTCAGTATAGCAGATTTCATGTGTTGGGTGTATAATAAGTTTCGCTAAAAAATATAACATTTTGAAACAAGTTTTTGGGGAGGTTATTATGCCAATCTATTTTAGGAATACACCCGTGAGTGCACCATTCATGTTTGATTCCATTGGGAATCAATGGATAGAAGAAGAAACCAGCCGCCCGGAAGGCTATCCGCATTATCATTATCTGCAGACCGAATCCGGATGCGGGCAGATTGAAATACAGGGAAACTATTATGAATTGCGGGAAAATGAAGGTTTTCTGATCGCACCTTTCATTCCGCACTCTTACAAAAAAAATTCCGACACATGGATCACCGCCTTTGCAACCTTTACAGGTACATTAGAAACAAGCATTTCCGCAATGTTGCAAAACAGAGACGTAATCTGGGTTGAAAAAGAGCAGGTACAGCAGATTGCTTCCCAGATTGCCACATGTGTAGATGAGATTGCTGCACATGGTCAGCAGGACAGCAAATTTCTGTCTGTCAACTGCTACAACCTACTGCTGAACTTCACAGACTGTATGAATGGACTGGCTCATATGCAGGATCCACTCTATCAGAGATACATTGTACCCGTTGTGCAGGAAATAGAAACAAATTTTTCTGCAGACCTGACCACACAGGCTCTCAGTGAAAAAGTATTTGTGTCACCGCAATATCTTTCCCGTCTGTTCCGGCGTTTTTTCTCCTGCTCTGTGTACGAATATCTGACCATGCACCGCATCAACAAAGCAAAAGAACTTTTGCTGACCAACGTTTACCTGAAAGTGCAGGACATCGCCAGTATGATCGGTTTTTCCGATACCAGCCATTTTATTTTCATGTTCAAAAAAGCGACGGGCATGACACCACTGGAATTTCGGCGGATGCACTAAGGACCAAACAGAAACTTGAACACATCTTCCTTTCGTGCTAAACTCGGGTGTGCAGTTGGTGTATATACTGCTAAAAACTAATTGGAGGCATGATCATGGATGATACATATTCGCAGGATCAAAGACATATTTTTCGCGGGGAATTAGCCTTGCTTCTGGTAATTATAATGAACAGTTTTGGCGTGGTGCTGATGCTCTATTCCGGCTCCGGAATTTCAGCCATTTCCAGCGTACCTTACGCATTTTCTGAAGTATTTCCATTCCTATCCCTTGGAACATGGACATATATTTTTCAGGCAATCCTGATTGCATCCCTGATGATTTTACGCAAACGTTTCATTCTGGAATACTTACTGAGTTTTGTCGTAGGATTTGCATTCAGCATGATGTTGGATTTTTATAAGAGCTGGATCTCCATTCTTCCTTATAACATTCCAATGCGAATCCTTTACTTTATCATCAGTTATCTGCTGCTCTGCCTCGGAATCGCACTTTCCAACCGCTGTAGACTGCCGATCATTCCGACAGACCTTTTCCCAAGAGAACTGTCTGCCATCAAAAACTTTAAATACGCAAAAGTAAAAATATCTTTTGATGTTATCTGTCTGACAACAACAGCACTGATCACTTTCATCGGTATCGGACGCATCAAAGGACTTGGTATCGGAACGGTACTGGCGGCCTTCACCATGGGAAAAGTCATCGGACTTATTGGCGAAAAACTCGACGGACATTTCCGGTTCGTGACGTTCCGGACAGCTCATCGTTAATCGTTCCGGGTAATTGTGTGTTTTAGTATATAGAGTTATAAAAAGGGACTCTGGTTATTTGTCTCGTCAGCTAACAATCGCTTGCCGAGAAAAATAACCAGAGCCCCTTCTTCTCTACGTTATGAAATTAAACCTCACTGTTTGTTTACCCTTATGTTGTGCCACACATATTTTCAACTAAGTAAACTAACGGAAAATAATGATAACTTAAATGGCGAAATCGGAGAATCTTTCTGCGGCAAGCGATTAAGTAAACGACTGAGTTTTGCGAGTTTTGCGCGAGTGGGAAACGACCAGCTTTTATAGAAGTTGGGAACGAGCGCGATAAAACCGAAGCAAAACGAGGGTAGTGAACGTCTAGCTGTCGCAGAAAGATTCTCCGATTTCGCTTTAAATATCCCCTCTCTTAAGCCGAAGTTTCCCGGGAATCCACTGAAACCCGATCCAGCACCCGTCCGAAGCCACGTTCGAAAAGCACACCATAAATGGCTCCGAAAAAGTTATTGAAAATTCGGAAAAATATCGCCCCCGGAAGTCCCAGGATTCCAACCGCGATCGACAACGCTCCAAAAGTATTGAAAATTGCCTGGCATCCATAAGTCGCGGAAAGTCCCACACCGATTCCTCCAATCACACCTACATAATTATAAATGGACGGTGGCAAGAAATAATACAGCGCCAGGAATACAAAACATCCAACAATATTCCCCGGAACTCTGGCTTGGGCACGCTGCTTTGCATCTTCGTGAAACGGCACCAGAATAGACATCGCCGCGATTCCGATCCACATCCGACGCGGAATATGCAGCAATCCGGCAATCAGCATAGCCGTTGTCACACCAAATACCATCGTGATCTGCCATCTTGTACGCAGAGAATGTATATCGAATTCCCGAAAAATGTCTTTCAAACTTCGCTTATAAACTTTTTTATGATGATTCCGGTAATATACGATCAATGTCGCCGCTGCACCGATTCCCATAGCGATCAGTCGCTGAATGTACAGCTCTCCGGACACATCATAACCATACAAAAGCAAATAGCTCAGCAGTAATGTAGAATGATTAAACATGACCACATTGTGACAACCAAGCACCATCAAAATCAAAATGCAAACCGTGTTCACAAGAAACTCCTGCGCCAGTCCACCGGCATTTGCCAGACGGGGACCAAAAGTCAGAATTGCAAACATGATTGCCAGCGCACCCATGGCATGCGGTGTCCGGATGCCGAAATCTGCGAAACGGAATGCCATCACACAAAGCAGCACCACAACGCCTACAATACTGTTGTCATTTCCAAATATTTTGCTGAATCCAATAACAACTGCCATACAGAATACCATTGTTATAAAAATTTTAAACAAATAAATTGCTATATGCCGCCTTTTTTCTTTTTTATCTGTACAACTACGAATCACTGCTTTCGATCCAGCCTGATTCAACTGTAATTCTTGATAAAACGTCATCTTATTTTACCTCTTTATTTTATCTGTAAGTTTTTTCATTCAAGAATGGTGTCTTATATCTCTTTTATCGACACATCGGGGAGGAATTATAGCACCTTGGTTATTCTATGTCAATTTAGATTCCATTGATTTTATTTTTTATTTAGAAATTTACGTAATATGCTTTTATAAAAAACAGCTTACCTTCTACACGTTTTATGCAACAGGTAAGCTGTATCATTCACTATTTTTTATTTTTGAACACAAAAATTTTACTGATAATATAATTTAAAATTACGATCACAACCTGCGCAATCAGCTTTACAATCATGCTGTTTCCATGCAATAAGCTAATAAACACAAACAGAATCAGTTCTTCCACTCCCAGGGTTGCCAGACGTCCACCAAAAAATTTGGCAATCTCTTCCAGCACTGCTACGAATCCTGATGTTTCTGACTGAAATACCCAGATTTTATTTGTCACATAAGCAAATGTAACTGCAAACACCCAGGAAATCACATTTGCAATCAGTTCATTCATATGCATTCCCACATTAAACCATGCAAATGTTCCGATACTGACAATGGTGGTCAGTCCGCCAAACAACAAGTACAGCAAAACCTCTTTGTTTTTTTTGTAAATTTTTTCAAATATCCGAAGCCCCGGTAAATGCATCAGCCGGTCAAATATATCTTCTTTTTTTTGTTCCAATTTAGCTCTCCTTTTCTGCTTCTGGCTCTTTCTCTAACACATTTTTTGCAATATAGACTGGTCGATGTTTTCCCTGAATATATGTTTTCGCCAGATATTCGCCCAGAATTCCCATCACCAGGAGCTGCACGCCACCCAAAAACAACACGACAACGATGGTGGTCGCATAACCCGGCACATCAATTCCCGTGATCAACGTCTGTGCAATGATAATGATACCGTAAATAATGGCAATGACAGACACAATAGCTCCACAAAATGTTGCAATCCGCAGCGGTACGGTAGAGAATGATACAATCCCCTCTATCGCGTATTGAAACAGCTTCGCAAAATTCCATTTCGTCGTACCTGCAAAACGCTCCGCCGCCTCGTACGGAATATATTCCGTCTCGAATCCAACCCAGGAAAATAACCCCTTGGAAAACCGAAAATACTCCGGCATCCCAAGTAATGCTTCCTGCACATTTGACCGGAACGTTCTGAAATCACTGGCATTTTCCCGTAAATCCACTTCACTCAGACGGTTGATAAATTTGTAAAAACGATCTTTGCAGCACCCCATCAGCTTTCCTTCATGGCGCTGTTCCTGATAAGCTGCAACCACATCCACTTCCGGCTTTTCATCCAGAATTTTTACCATGTTCCGGACAATTTCCGGATCCTGCTGAAGGTCTGCATCAATGATAGAAATATAAGTTCCGGTAGCATACTTCAATCCTGCATAAATGGCAGATTCTTTTCCGAAATTTCTGGAAAAGTTCACTACCAGAATGTTGCTGTATTTCTCATGTAAACTCTGTAATTTTCTATATGTGCCATCCTTACTGCCATCATTTACAAAAACAACTTCGAATGTTTCCGGCAAAAAAACTTCTAAGCATCTGGCATAGAAAGCCTCCACATTCTGTTCTTCGTTATAGCATGGTACAATTAATGATAATTCTGTCACGTATCTCTCCTGTCTAACTCTGCTGTCTATGCAGAGCAATCACTCACTGATATTACTCACCTTGCAGAAGTGGGAGTCTTCTCGACTGAGGTAAATCAGGCAGCAATCCAGACTTCGTCTGTCCTGCCGCCTGATATGATTCTGTTTCTTTATTTTGCAAGTTCTGCCTGTACACAGTCTAATGCTGCCTCGATGGTATCATCCATGTCATAGTATTTGTACATGCCAAGTCGACCGCCGAAGATCACATTTCCTTCTTTTACTGCAAGTTCTGTATACTGCTCATAGAGTTTCAGGTTTTTCTCATCATTCATCGGGTAATAAGGCTCATCCCCTTTGCTCCATGTCTGTGGATACTCTCTGGTGATAACAGTATCCGGCTGTGTGCCATAAGTAAAATGTTTATGCTCAATAATTCGTGTAAACGGCACTTCATACTCTGTGTAGTTTACAACTGCATTTCCCTGATAGTTTTCTTCCCCTTCGATGACTTCTGTCTCGAATTTCAGGGAACGGTACTCTAATTCTCCGTAGCAGTAATTGTAATACTCATCGATCATACCGGTATAAACAATCTTGTCAGCCTGCTCCATCCAGGAGTCTTTGTTTTTCAGAAAGTCCTCTTCCAGTTTCACTTCTACGCCATCCAACATGCGCTCGATCATCTTGGTGTATCCCTCTACTGGGATTCCCTGATAATCGTCATTGAAGTAATTGTTGTCATAAGTAAAACGAACCGGCAGACGTTTGATGATAAATGCCGGAAGCTCTGTAGCACGTTTTCCCCACTGCTTCTCGGTATAGCCTTTTACCAGTTTTGTGTATACATCCGGTCCGATCAGGCTGATTGCCTGTTCTTCCAGATTCTGCGGATTTTCCACATGGAAAGCTGCTTTCTGCTCTTCGATCTTCTCCTGTGCCTGCTTCGGCGTTACAACACCCCAGAGTTTGTTAAATGTGTTCATGTTAAATGGAAGATTGTAGATCTCACCTTTGTAATTTGCAACCGGTGAATTGGTGTAACGGTTAAATTTTGCAAAGCTGTTTACATAATTCCATACCGTCTCATTGGAAGTATGGAAAATGTGTGCACCATACTGGTGAACATCAATATCGTGTACTTTCTTAGTGTAAATATTTCCTGCAATATGGTTCCGTTTGTCAATAACCAGACAACTCTTTCCTGCTGCCTTTGCCTCGTGTGCAAATACTGCACCAAATAATCCTGCTCCTACGATCAGATAATCATATTTTTTCATCCGATACCTCCTGTACACCATGTACGATTCGTAACTTTTTATTCTGCGCCTTCTTTTGCAAAAACGACTTTAAATGTCTTTAAAATAATTTTCAGATCCAGTTTCAAACTCCAGTTCTCGATATAATAAGCATCCAGACGAACAATCTCCTCAAAGTCTGTGATCTCACTTCGTCCGCTTACCTGCCACATGCCTGTCAGACCCGGCTTCATACTCAGACGGACTTTGTGATGCAGATCATATGCTGCCACCTCGTCCACTGTAGGAGGACGGGTTCCCACAAGACTCATGTCACCTTTGAGAATATTATAAAACTGCGGAAGTTCGTCGATACTCAAGGATCTGATAATATTTCCAATTCCCTTGCCCGGACCTTTTTCACTGCCGATGATACGCGGGTCATTATCCATTTTGAACATGTTGCCCTGCATCTTATTCTGTGCCATCAGATCTTTTTTGCGTTCTTCCGCATCCATGTACATGGAACGGAATTTGTACATCTTAAACCGGCGTCCATTTTTCCCGACACGTTCCTGACAATAGAAAATTGGTCCCGGTGACGCCTTATAGATCAGCGGTGCCACGAAAATAAAAGCAATACCGGTGATCACACAGCCCACAATACCTGCTGCAATATCTGTCAGTCGCTTTAATCCCATTGGAATACTGCTTGCTGTATTGATACTGGTCGTCATACAGGTATAACCACCAATGCGCTCAATGGTTCGGTTTGGAAGTGCGTCATCCGTGTAATCCAATGCAATATGCACGACCACGCCCATCTGAAGCAGTGTCCAGGTCAGTTCATCCACTTCATTATCATCCTGCGCTAATTTGATCATAACCTCATCGATGACATTCTTCTGAATATAAGTCAGCAGATTGTCTTTGTTACATACAACCGGAATCCCCTCTATTTTTTCATTTTCAAGATCACGGTTCATGATTGCCAGACCTGCGAGGTTAAATCCATTGTACATACGGTTGGAAAACTGACGCACCATCTCTGACGCATACTCTTCCGTGCTGATCACCAGGAAGTTTGGCTGATTTTTTCCTTTCCATACAATTCGTCGAATGTTCAGCTTCCACAAAAATCTGCCTACCAGCATGAAAATGATTGTAAATCCAAAAGAGGTCAGGAATACCTGTCTGGAAAACCAAAATGCCTGCTTCGTCACATACAGATATGCCATAACCAGCCCCCACATGATAATGTTGTGGACCAGAACGGATTCTATCTCCCTGATAAAACTACGTTTTAAAATATTTTTGTAAGTTCCACGCAGCAACACATAACAGAGATCAATAATGATCAGCAATATGTTTACATGTGCATACAGACTCGTCTCACGATAAAGCTGCAGTGTGTCATGCCGGAAGAAGTAAGAAGCCACGTATGCAATCTGAATACAGATCAGATCAATGATCATAAAATCTATATGCTTCCACCAGCCATACTTTTTCTTTTGATTCATAGCATCCCTCGTCTTATTTTCAAGTGTCTGTCTCTTATTTTATAGCTAAACGGTTCAATCCGCTGAAGAATGCACGGATTGTTGCTTTTGTAATATTAGAACTGTCACCTGCGCCAAAAAGTACTTTTCCGGTGCTGTTGTCTCTCATCTCGATGTAAGCAGCTGCTCTCGCATGAGAACCAGATCCAAGCGCATGCTCAGAATAGTTCATAACGCGTATATCAAGGTCAAATTCTTTGTTGATGGCTGTCTTGACAGCATCCAGCGGACCGTTACCTTTTGCTTCGATATGGTATGGTTTTTTCTTATATTTAAAATCAATGGTTGCCACGCAGTCTTTGTCATTGACATCCTCCACGCGGATTTTATTGAACTCAAACGGATCATCCAATGCGATATATTCATGCTTGAACGCATCGAAGATCTGCTCCGGTGCAATCTCTCCACCTTTTTCCTCGGATATTTTCTGAATAACATCCGCGAACTCTTTGTGCATTTCCTTCGGAAGTTTGTAACCATATATGGATTCCATGACGAAAGCTACACCGCCTTTGCCGGACTGGCTGTTGATACGAACCACCGGCTCGTACTCTCTGCCGATATCTGCCGGATCGATTGGAAGATACGGAACCTCCCAGATTCCTGTGTTGCGCTCGCGCAGTGCGTGCACACCTTTGTTAATGGCATCCTGATGAGAACCGGAAAATGCAGTAAATACAAGTTTTCCTGCATACGGATGGCGCATGTCGATATCCATCTTACAGCATCTCTCATATACTTCAATAATCTCTTTGATATTCTCAATATTCAGTTCCGGATCAATACCCTGTGAAAACATATTGTATGCTACGTTCAGCACGTCAATATTACCGGTACGCTCGCCGTTTCCAAATAAAGTACCCTCCACACGGTCAGCTCCTGCCAGCAGGCTCAGCTCTGTAGCAGCAATACCTGTTCCGCGGTCATTGTGCGGATGTACGCTTAAAATAATAGAATCTCTGTTTTTAAAATGTTTATGCATCCATTCAATCTGATCAGCATACACATTCGGTGTGTTCATCTCAACAGTCGCCGGAAGGTTGAAGATAATCTTGTTTTCCGGTGTCGGCTGCCAGACATCCTGAACTGCAGTACAAATATCCAGTGCAAATTCTACTTCCGTACCGGTAAAGCTCTCCGGAGAATACTCCAGCTGGATATTTCCGTCAAATTTTGCAGCACGCTCCTTTACCATTTTTGTTCCATCAATGGCAATCTGTTTGATTGCTTCTTTATCTTTATGAAAAACCACATCACGCTGAAGTACAGAGGTCGAATTGTAAATATGAACGATTACATTCTTGATTCCCTGAATTGCCTCAAACGTACGGTCGATCAGATGCTCTCTGCACTGTGTCAGAACCTGAACCTGTACATCGTCCGGAATCATATTCTCATCGACTAATTTTCGTAAAAAATCATACTCAATCTGAGATGCTGCCGGGAAACCGATCTCGATCTGCTTAAAACCAAGTTTTAACAGCAGCTGGAACATCTCCATTTTTTCGTCTACATTCATCGGATCGATCAGGGCCTGATTTCCATCCCGCAGATCCACACTGCACCAGATTGGTGCATGCTCAATCTCTTTATTCGGCCATTCACGCTCCGGGTAATGTAATACCGGCACTCTTTTGTATTTTCTGTAATTTAACATAGTCAATCTCTCCCATTGTCCAACTTCTTTTATGCATGTTGCAGTACATTCCGCGTATCACTTTTCTTGAAAAAGGGCGTAAAATGCCTGTAATTATTATTTCTTGCTAAATATACATATTATATCATCTATCTTAACGTTGCAAGATGATTTTTCTGAATAATTCATGAAGTTTTCCAAAGTAAAATAAAAATGAGCAAGTTTTTCCTTTATTCCAAACAGGAAAACTTACTCAACATCTATGATAGCATATACTAACTCAAGTGTCAATATGTATTAAGTTCAATACAATCGCAAAAAAGCACCCTTATTGATCGTTTTATATCAGAGAGTGCTTGCAATTTTTGATTTTTTATATTATTATGGGAAAAAGCTTATGGAAAGCTTGACGAACAAGTATTTTTTAAGGAGGAAAAAATTATGGCATACGTAATTAGCGATTCTTGTGTAATGTGTGGCGCATGTGCTGGTGGATGTCCAGTAGGTGCTATTTCTGAGGGAGATGCTCAGTACGTTATCGACGCTGACGCTTGCATCGATTGCGGCGCTTGCGCAGGTACATGTCCTACAGGTGCTATCGCAGAGGCTTAATTTTAAGTCCTTATTAGCACAATTAATTTTATGCATTACAAGCTGCTGTATCAACATTGGTACAGCAGTTTTTTTATGTAAATGTTTTGATCATATAAATTTGCATATATAGCTTTTGATCAAAAAGTTATATTTTTTTCTTTCCTTTATATAAATTTTAGTGTATAATAAAGTTATATTTTAGTACGTTTGAGTTTTAATTACAACTTAGAATAAATAATTTATGGAGAAAAAAGATGGCTATCACAGCAAAAAAAATTGCAGAAAAACTTAACCTGTCTCCATCTGCTGTATCATTGGCTCTAAACGGCAAACCTGGTGTCAGTGACAGTACAAGAGAACTTGTTCTTGCAGAAGCAGAAAGGCTGGGTTATGCAAAACAAAAAGTTACAACTGCCGGACCACAAAATATTCGCTTTGTTATTTTTTTAAGCAATCAGCGTGAAATCATTCAAGAAACAACTTTCTATTCCTACATACTGCAAGGAATCGAAAAATATGCAAAACGATATGGATACAATGTTCTTGTAAGTTATTATCGCGCCGACGAAGATCCAACATTACAATTAAATGCAATTTCTGCAGATGTTACGGGACTGATCATTCTCGGAACATCTATTGAACGTTCTCGGTTAGAAGAGTTGCGCCCACTGTTTGACCTTAACCTTCCCATGGTATTGGTCGATAACTATATCGAAGCTCTTGGTATTGACTGTGTTGTTACAGATAATTACCGCGGCTCTTACAATGCCACAAAATACCTTTTAGCAAAAGGGTATACAGATCTTGGTTACTTGCGTTCCAAATCCAAAATTGATAACTTTCGCAGACGTCAGGAAGGATTTTTCAATGCCTGCAAAGAGGCAGCACTTGATCAGAATTATATTATGATCGATGTAGGCATTTCTTCCCTGAAAGCATATAACGATATGAGTGAGTGGCTCAATAATAATCAGCCACCCCGTGCTTTACTTGCAGATAATGATGTAATTGCAACGGCATGCACTCGCGCACTAAAAGCACATGGCTATCGGATCCCAGAAGATGTCGCAGTTATCGGATTTGATAACATGCCTTTGTGTTCGATGGTGGAACCTCCTCTTACTGCCATCGATGTAGATAAAGAGATGATTGGCAAAACAGCGGTTAATCTCCTCCACAATCGCATCACAGAGTTCTACTCCGGTGCAGAATGCATTAACGACGGAACACTCCTCGTTTATGTTTCCACAAAATTGGTAGAACGCGAAACTACATAAGATTCTTTTTCATGCAAAAATAAGCACGGTCACTGACTGTGCTTATTTCATAATATAGAGCAAAATAAACAGACCCAACAGCAACTACCGTTGCCATTGAGTCTGCCTGTAGAGATTATATATTATCCCTATCACGAGGAAGAAATCTACTTTTAATTGGAGAGTAAATTATTTTATTCTTCTGGTGGAATAATTTCATCTGCCTGTTTTCCAAGAACTGCTTCGGAGCCTGGAACCTGATATACAGCTACCATATGTGTAGTCATATCCGGTCCATTTACGGTTCCATGCTCAAGATGCGCCGGAATACGTACAAAATCGCCTGGCTGCATCAATTCAGAGATTCTTGTACCATCTTCCAGAATAATATACTGTTCACAATCTTTTCCATCAATCATATACAGAATCTCATCACATTCATGGCTATGCTGACTGTGTCCTAATCCCGGAAGCAGAGTAACAATACCACCTGTCATATTGTCTGTACCTGTTGTACGTGGCTCAATTGTCCACTGAAGTGTTCCCCAAGGGAATTTCTGTGTCTCACACTGTTTTGTATTTACAAAGAATTCTTTTCCTGTATATTTTTTCATGATAATGATCTCCTTTTTATTATGCCGATAAGATTTTGTTTGATTCGATCATCCGGAGCCGGTTTACACCGGCTTCGAATAATCATATACTTTTTAACTCTTAAAACTGAGTGAAGTCTGGCATTTCGATGATTTCTCCGCCTCTCATAGCAGACTCATGAGCCAGGATTCCGGCTACGTTCCAGTTAGCAGCTACAACAGAGTTTACATGAGCTGGTCTGCCCTCAAGGATTGCATCGATGAACTCACGAATCATATGCGGATGTGATCCACCATGTCCATCACCCTGAATAAAGGATACATGATCCTGGTCTTCAATCTGGTTCTTCAAACTGAACTTTTTAATAGAATCTGGAAGCATATAATCTGTATCCGGTACATGAATATGTTCTGCACCTTCAATACCTGTATAGATAACTGGACCTTCACCTACACACTGCTCCCACTCAAATGATTCTTTGGAACCATAGAAATCAAAACTTTCGCGATACTGACGAATTGTATCAAATAATGTACGTGTAACCTCACCTGCCACATCAGAATCTGCAAATGTTAACTGCACAGACTCTGCTGCAAATGGAGAATTATACTTTCCAACATACTCTTCACGAATACGTCCGGAACCAATACAGCGAACCGTTTTAATCGGTTTACGAAGGATTTCAGAAAGTGGAGCAATCGCATGAGTCGGATAATGCATTGGTGGCATACCATACCAGTAGGATGGCCATCCCGGAAGACTCATATTCTGCTGGTGAGATCCTCGAAGGAACTGCAAACGTCCGATATCACCTTTCTCATATAAGCTCTTAAAATATAAGAACTCTCTTGTATAGATGGATGTCTCCATCAACATGTATACTTTACCAGTTTCTTTCTCCAGTTTACAAATGTTCTCACACTCTTCAACTGTCATTCCCATAGGAACGGTAGAAGCAACATGTTTACCTGCTTTTAATGCTTTCTCTACGAAAGTATAATGTGAAAGTAAATCTGTGTTGATATGTACTGCATCAATATCAGGATCTTTTAATAACTCGTCATAGTCTGTGTAGCGTTTCTCTACCCCATGCGCATCTGCGAATTTGTTTAATTCCTCTTCATTTCTACGACAAACAGCTACACACTCTGTTTTTTCATACGCCTGATAAATCGGTACAAACTCTCCTCCAAATCCTAATCCAACTACCGCAACTCTTACTTTGTTGTCCATACCTTACACCTCTTTCTTTAAGATTAAAAAATATTGTATCTGAAAAATTATCTGCTTGTCTTCTCACGAACATATACGATTAACATGAGAAGCAGAATAATTCCGGATCCTAAATACTTACCGCTGTCGCCGTAACCAAGCGCTACAAACAGGTTTGTCAGTGTCTGGAGTACGATTGCTCCAAGAATAACTCCAATATAGTTTCTCTGACCACCTTTGATTGATACACCACCGATTACTACGGCTGCGATACTTGGCATTACATAAGTAGATGCCATATCTTTGAATGCCATTCCAAGGTTACCAAGAAGGATCAGCCCCATCATTGCTGCAATGATACTGCAGACAACGAAAGAAGACATTCTGATGAGATTAACCTTTACACCTGACAGATGTGCTGTTCTTGGGTTTGCGCCAGTTGCCACGTATAAACTGGATAATTTTGTTTTGTACAGGAGCCACATTACGACTACTGTCATGATCATCAGCAGGAATCCGATGTTCGGAACCGGACCAGTCTGCTGACCTGCCAGCCATTTCAGACATGGACTTGGCTCACCACCGATACTTGCGCCGGCTGAGTAAATATCTACAATACCCTGAAGGATCTGAGACATTGCCAGCGTTACAACCAACGAAGGAATTCTTGCATAAATTGTCATGAATCCATTAACAAGACCAACGATGATACCAACCATCAGAGCAAACAGGATTGCTTTCCAGAGGTTCATGTTGGAACCATCCATCATACCTGCTGTTACACAGGATACTAATGTTGCTGTATAACCAACGGACAAATCGATGTCACCACCTGTACAGATAATCAACATCTGACCAAGACCGAAGATTGCGATTAATGCTGCGAACTTAACAGTCGATCCTACGGAAGCGAACTGTCCACCGGTGATCGCATTTCCCATAACGAACAGGATAACGATCAGGATAATACAAAGGATCAGGCTTGAATTTTTCTTGATAAATGATTTTGAGCCATTTGCTGCTGTATTATTCATTCTCTTTGCCCTCCTTTGCTGTAAGTGTTTTCACCAGTCTGATAATTGCGGAACTGGATACTGCCACCAGAAGAATAATTCCACTTACCAGGGTCTGATAATCACTGTTGATGCCGGAGAAAGAGATTAGTTTTGATACCAAACTGATGATTGCTGCACCTCCAATGGCTACATATACATTACCTGTACCACCTGCCAGTGAAACACCTCCGACAATTGCTGATGCGATACTCTTCAGTGTTAATGCATCACCAAGACGGGCACTACCTGACTGGTTCTGTCCTACAAGGAACAGCGCTGCCAGCATACAGCAGAATGCATCAAATACGTAAGCCATGATCTGAACTTTTACTGTTTTAACGCCACTGTCATATGCGATATTTCGATCAGAACCTACAGCGTAGATATAACGCCCAAGTTTCTTTCTGCTGATGATGTACCAAAGTACGATAACACCAACAATCATCAGTACGCCTGTTGGAATCTTGTCACCAAACGCTTTTAAAGCTGCCGGCATATTCTCAACCGAGCTGAATTTGTAGAAAAATCGCATCCAGTTTGCACAACTGCCGCCCGGAGATGGCATGATAAACAATGCGGCTCCAAGGTAAATATAAGATGTTGCAAATGTTGCAATAATTGGCGGAAGTTTAAAGTATGCAACGGATACACCATTTAACAGACCAATACCAACCATTGCCAGGCAACATACCAGTAATGCGATCACGCCGCTTCCCGGTGTTGCTGATTTCATAATACCTGCAAGAATACAGAGCATAAATGCCATTGCATTACCACTGGACATATCCAAACCGCCGGAAATAATTACGACTGCCTGTCCGATTGTAAGAAGAATGATCGGTGTCCAGGAAATGATCATATTCTGAAGTGATGACGGTGCAAAGAAGTTTCCTTGCAGCACTGCTACAACAATGATCATTACGATTAAAATTATGATTGTAACAAACTCCGGTTTTCTGACGAAAGCAGGAACAGATTTTTTCTTTGTATTCATGTTTATGCTTCCTCCTCTTTGTGATTACCCTTCATGGAGAGTTCAACCAATGCCTCATCTGTAATCTCATCACCAACAAGTTCACCTACGATACTTCCCTCATGCATTACAAGCACACGGTCACAGTTATCAATCAGCTCTTCATTATCACTGGCGTAGAGCAGTGCGGAAATATGCTTCTCATCCACGATGTTCTGTACAATATCGTACATATCCTTTTTCGCACCTACATCAACACCTTTTGCCGGATCGGAAAGTACAATCAGCGAAGATTCTACCTGCAGCCATTTTCCCATAACAACTTTCTGTGCATTACCACCAGAAAGACTGGATACTGGACATTCAATGCCATCTGACTTGGTAGAAAGAATCTTTTTAGATTCCAGACATTCTTCTCTGTATTTCTTCTTCGGAAGAACGAATGGCTCTCTCTTTAATGCTGCCTTCGGAAGAATATGGTTCTCATAGATGCTATTCTGCATCATCAGACCTTCCTTCTGACGGTCGCCTGGAATCAGGAGGATTCCACGCTCAATCGCTTTATGCGGCGCATTCAGTAATACTTCTTCTCCATTTACTTTAATCTTGGACTTCATATCTTTGTAATCACCGGAGATCGCAAGAAGTAATTCTTCCTGTCCCTGACCGGACAATCCGCCGATTCCAAGTACTTCACCTTTTTTAATATGAAGAGAAATATCTTTTAAAATCCCCTTGTAATTCAAGTGTTCAATATCAATGGTTCTTTCATCAGGGATTTCTTTATATGTACGCTTCTCGGAGACAACTTTCTTTTCTCCGGTGATCATCTGAATGATCACATCTGCGTCTTTTTCATCTTTATCAAAGTCTAATCTGCCAACAACTTCACCATTTTTGAAAACGATGATATCATCACAGATATCCATTACTTCCCACATTCTGTGAGAAGTAAATACCATACCGACTCCTCGGTCTGCAAGCATTCTCATGTATTTAAATAAAATCTCAACCTGCGATTGTTCCAGTGCGGCTGTCGGCTCATCAAGAATCAGCATTTTCGGTTCCTGCGAGATTGCTTTTGCCACCTCCACAATCTGCATCTCTGACGGACTAAGTTCAGAGACTTTTCTGTTGTAATCAAAGCCCGGTACGAAATCTTCCAAAATTTTGGCAGCCGTATGTTTTGCATTCGAATCATCCAGGAAAAATCCTTTCTTTTTCTCAAATCCCATTACAATGTTCTGCCATACAGTCAGATCCGGTAAAAGGCTCAGATTCTGGAATGCCATCGCAATTCCTGCTTTTTTGGCATCCATCGGGTTTTTGAAATTTACATCTTTCCCCAAATATGTGATGGTACCACCATTTTTGTGATATACACCTGTAATACATTTGGAAATTGTACTTTTACCCGAACCATTGGCTCCCAGCAATCCGGTAATTTTTCCGCTTCGGCAGACGAGATTACCATCACTCAAAGCCGGAACGCCATTAAATTCTTTTACTATATTTTTTGCCTCAAGGATTATTTTATTTTCCATCTTATCTACCCTTCAAAAGCCATTCATTTTTCTTCCTATTAGTTTCAACAGGAACGCGATAATAATGTGTAAAAGCAAAATACCGGGGATTGAGGGGGCAGTTCCCCATCTACCCCGGTATCTACTTATGATTTCATCAGAAATTATGCTTCATTAAATCTGTTATTATTTGAACAGAGCGTTTGCTTCATCATCCGTCATATATTCATCAATACACTGCTCATCTGTAAAGTCTTTTACAACTTCCCATCCTTCATCAAAGTTATCGTTTGTGTAAACAGTTGTAACAACATACTCATATGTAGCTACGCCATCTTCAACTGTAAGCTGGCTCTCATCAAACTCTTTACCCTGAGCAATTTTAACTGCGATTCTTGCTGCTGTAGCACCAATTCCCGGAGGGTTCGGAACTACTACTGCATTAAAATCTTCTCCTTTGTCTACCAGATCTTTCCAAGCTGTAAAGAACGCTTTGGAACCATCACCGGAAACAACCTTCGGAATGTAGTTTGCATCGATACAAGCCTGCAGAACACCGTAACATCCATTATCCTGAGAAATGATTCCATCAGGTTTAATACCAGAAGCAAGGATTGCTGCTGTTACAGATTTTGATGTTGTATTATCCCAGCCACCTGGCTGATTTGCAGCCAGTGTTACGTCTGGATACTCAGCGATTGCATCGTCAGTTGCTTTAATACGGATTACGTTAGCCGGATGTCCATCAAGACCAGACACCTCAACTACTGTACCTTTACCGCCGATAATATCAAGCAATGTCTTTGCAGGACCATACGCATACTGATAATGATCTACAGATACATTTAAGATACCTTTTGCTGTAATAGATGCGTCATAAACAACTACAAGTTTTCCAGCTGCTTCTGCATCTAAAACTGCCTCGTTCAGTGATGTTGTATCATTCGGGTTGATCATGATCACATTTACCTGCGGATCATCAATAAAATCACGAATAATCTGAACCTGTTCATTGGCATCACCATTTGTAGCATTATTTACTACTTTGTATCCTTTGATGTCTCCGCTTTCTTTATATTCATCAAGAACACCTGTGATATCATTCACCATCTGATCACGCCATGCAGATCCACCAGAACCTGGTGCAATACCTACATAAATATCCTGTCCTGTGAGATCAACTTTTGTTAATACCCCATCTGTTGACTCGCTCTTACTGCCGGAACTCGTTTCCTCACTGGCTGATCCAGTGTTTGCTGCGCCACCTTTATCATCAGATGCGCCCCCACAACCTGCAAGTAACCCTACAGCCATAGCTGCTACCATTAATGCTGCGATCACTTTCTTTTTCATTCTTTCGCTCCTCCTTCTTTTGTCAGAATTCACTCTCTTGAATCCCATATTCTGTATCAGTTTTTTCACTGTTACATTCTCTTATAGTTCGTATAAACCTTTCACTGTCGGATACATCTGCACAAATTTGTTGTACTGTTTATTGTATTTCTCAACAATTTTCTGTTCCGGCTCAATGGTTTCTACTACTTCTACGATCTTGTCAGCCGCTTCTTTTACGCTTGCGTATTCTCCGCAGGCAACTGCTGCAAGCATCGCTGCTCCAAGTCCCGGACCTTCTTCTGTTTTCAGAATATCCACTTTGATTCCAAGGACATTTGCTATGATTTTTCTCCAGATACGGCTCTTTGCTCCACCACCGCAAAGTTTTGTCCTTTCAATCTGAATTCCCTGGGATTTTGCAATCTCGAAAGAATCACGAATTGCAAATGCAACGCCTTCCAGAACGGCCTGTGACATCTGTGTCTGTGTCGTATCCATTGACATTCCGATAAACATGCCTCTTGCATTCGGATTGTTGTGTGGTGATCTCTCTCCCATTAAGTAAGGAAGGAATGTCACTGGGTTATCACCAAGTTCGGAAATACCGCCGAGTACTGTATCATAATCTTTCCTTCCGATAATATTTTCTACCCACCATTTATTACAGGAAGCTGCGCTTAAGATACAACCCATCAGGTGATAACATCCGTCTGCGTGTGCAAAGGAATGTAAGGAATTTTTCTGATCTACACAAAATTTCTCGCTGGAGATAAATACGGTTCCGCTTGTTCCGAGGGACACATTGCATTTTCCATCACCCACGGTTCCAGTTCCGACTGCTGCTGCTGCATTATCGCCAGCTCCCGCAACAATCTTACATGTCTCTGGGAATCCAAGCTCTGCTGCGATCTCTGATCTTAAAGTTCCAGTTACTTCATAACTTTCATATAACTTCGGCAACACATCTTCTGTGATACCGCAGATATCCATCATTTCTTTTGACCAGCATTTATTCTTGACGTCCAGCAATAACATACCGGAAGCATCTGAATAATCGGTACTGAGTACACCACTTAATTTGTATGCAATGTAATCTTTCGGAAGCATCAGTTTGCAGATCTTTGTAAAATTTTCTGGTTCATTTTCTTTTACCCATAAAATCTTCGGTGCGGTAAATCCTGCAAATGCGATATTCGCTGTATACTCTGAAAGTTTGTCCTTGCCGATCACTTCATTCAGATAATCTGTC
Source organism: uncultured Eubacterium sp. (assembly GCF_934295145.1). Taxonomy (GTDB): domain Bacteria; phylum Bacillota; class Clostridia; order Lachnospirales; family Lachnospiraceae; genus Eubacterium_I. Next base: position 43,007 of record NZ_CAKRAS010000009.1, read on the forward strand.
TGCTTTTGTGTACGTCCATCGTTCCAGAGGATTGCCGGTCTGATCACTTCATCTTTGTCATCCAAGATTACCAACCCATGCATCTGTCCACCAAAGCTGATGCCTGCAATCTGAGTTTTGTCACACTCTGCTGTCAGTTCTTTCAATCCCTCGATTGCTGCCTTCCACCAGTCTTCCGGTTTCTGTTCTGACCAGCCCGGATGCGGGAAATATAATTCATAGCTTTTGGAGATTGTATTTTTGATTGTGCCATCTCCCTGCATCAATACAAGTTTAACGGCTGAAGTTCCTAAATCCACGCCTATGTAATACATATTTCTTTTCCTCATTTATTATCTGTAAGGATTCTCTGTAATGTAACGCATGCCTGCTGGCTGATTGTAACCGATTTCTTCCGGTGCCACACCAATGTATTTCAGCACTTCAAATAACTGTTTTCCGAAGTGACCGAACATAACTGCTCCATGGTGCGGATAATTTTTCTCAACCAGTACATGGCGATAAAATCTTTCCATCTCTTTGATTGCAAAGATTCCGATTGCTCCGAAAGATCTTGTTGCTACCGGAAGCACCTCGCCCTCTGCCAAATAAGCTCTTAATTTTCCATCGGCTGTACTCTGGAGCCGATAGAATGTGATGTCACCCGGAATGATGTCACCTTCAAGTGTTCCCTGCGTAACTTCTTCCGGAAGACTTCTTGCCATGATCATCTGATATTCCATGGAATGTTTTACCAGTTTTGTGGAGCATGTATTTCCACAGTGGAATCCCATGAATGTCTCACCTTTTCTATAATCAAATTTTCCTTTGATATCTTCATTATAAATTGCATCTGTTACGGTATTGTTGATATCAAGCAAAGTAACTGTATCACCGCTGATGCACTGACCAATGTATTCGCTTAATGCTCCATACAGATCAACCTCACAGGATACCGGAATTCCTTTTCCTGCCAGACGGCTGTTTACATAACATGGAACAAATCCGAACTGTGTCTGAAATGCCGGCCAACATTTTGTACTTAATACCACATACTCGCATGCACCTTTATGCGCTTCCACCCAGTCAAGAAGTGTAAGTTCATACTGAGCAAGTTTCGGTAAGATCTGCGGTTTGTTATTTCCATCTCCCAATTCTTTTTCCATATCTGCCACAACTTCCGGAATACGAGGATCATCTGCATGTTTATGAAAAGCTTCAAACAGATCCAATTCTGAATTTTCTTCAACCTCAACCCCTAAATTGTAAAACTGTTTAATCGGTGCATTACATGCAAGAAAGTTTAATGGTCTCGGTCCAAAGCTGATCACTTTCAGAGAAGAAAGTCCGATGAGTGCTCTTGCAATTCCTACAAAATCATGAATCATATCTGCACATTCTTCCGCGCTTCCAACCGGTTCTTCCGGGATATAGGCTTTTGTATTTCTAAGTGCCAGATTGTAGCTTGCATTAAGGACTCCACAGTAAGCATCGCCACGTCCCTGTACTAGATTTTCTTCCTCTGCTGCTGCAACAATGATTGTCGGACCATCAAATTTTTTCACAAGCATTGTTTCTGCAATCTCCGGTCCGAAGTTTCCGAGATACACGCACAAAGCATTACATCCTGCTTTCCTGATATCCTCCAGAGCCTGCATCATATGAATTTCACTCTCTACAATACAGATTGGACATTCATAAACATTGTCCTCTCCATATTTGTCCTGATATGCTTTTATCAGGTTCTTTCTTCTGTTTACAGAAAGACTTTCCGGGAAACAATCGCGGCTAACAGCAACCACACCCACTTTTACTTCTGGAACATTAAACATTTTTTCGCCCCCTACTATTGAATTTATTTAGTAAATTTTTCTCTCAATTAATTTAGTTGTATTTTACCCCCCCCTTGCTTTTGTCAATTATTTCTTTCTTTAAATTCACATTTTTGGCATATTCTTGTATTTCTTCTTCTCTTTTTTGTGCATTTTGCTTATTTCTTTGTCCAGTTTTTAACAAAAATATATCTGAATATTTTAGTTGAATATTTAGTTTGTCATCATTTTTCTTACTTCACATACACTTTTTTGAAGCAAAATCATTTTCTACATAATGTTTTTTCTTTTAAAAAGGCAAAAAAGTGTCGAAAAACAATCCCTATCTGAATCATTTTTCGACACTCTGTTTTTATTTATAATTCTTCTGCCTTATATGTCGTATAACCTTCGTAATAATAACTGTGATCAATGCCTTTCATAAACACTTCACGACTCTCCGTCTGATCTGTCAGCGCATTTTTCAAAGCATACTTGATCTCGATATCTCTAATCGGACTTCGCTCCATGGCAAGCAGATAATCTTCTTTATCCACTTTGCTCCAATCTACAACTTTTCCGATTTCATGTTTTAGCATCTGATCCAACCAGATACGGGTACTGCGTCCATTTCCCTCCCGGAATGGATGTGCAATATTCATCTCCACATATTTCTCTACAATTTCATCAAAATCATACTGTGGCATTTTATCAATGTTTTCAAGTGCTACCTGCAGATACATCACCGGCGCAAAACGAAAATTTCCTTTTGCCAGATTCACCGTTCGCACTTCTCCCGCAAAATCATAGATATCTTCAAATAAATATCGGTGAATTTCCTGCAAGGAAGAAAATTTTCCCGCCGGAAGTTTATCAAGAATCCCCTTTTCAAACAATGCGGCAGCCTTTGTTTTACTGATTCTTTCCTCTTCCCGTGCAAGTTCTGCCGAACTCGTAACTCCTAATTTATTTTCAAGCATAATATTCCTTTCACTTCATAATCTGTACGCTCTGTCTCTTTCAAAATAAGTCGTTGCCAAAATTCCGAACGTGCATTATTACAACATTCCCTGTCACTGCCTTATCACTATTTATAAACCACTACCACCATGCTTTTCTCCGGCAGCGTTACACATCCATTAATCTGAACCTTCTGCTCAGTCACCTCTGATTTCTCCGGTAATCCTTCTGGTATCTCGCCGGTTCCCTGCAGTGTCCACTGTTTTCCAGCCGCATTTACCGCAAATCCTTCTGCATCTTCCAGCGTCAGATCATAATTCTGATTCGTTGTATTTACTGCTTTCACAATGACATTTTCACTATCATCCATAGATACCGACACATATATTCCTATTTTTCGTAAGTTGACATCCTGTTCATGCAATAATACCGTATAACTGCCTCTGTGATTTGCGAACAATTTCTGCACATAATAATTTGGTGTCAGATATACCTTACTGTCATCAAACCAGATCATATCCGGCTTCCACTGACTGTGTCCGATCCGGTTAAACAACGGTGCATAGGAAGCAAGTTTTACCACATCCGCATTTTTCTCAATACCGGTCAGCAATGCCGCTTCGGCAAGGGCACTCTCCATGGAATTTTCCCGTTTTTCCGTATGTGCCGCGTATTCTCCTGCAAACACAGCCACATCCCGCGGATAGTCATCATACATAGCCACATGATCGTACAGCCACTGCGGGCTTACATAATAATGCTCATCCACTGCATAACTGAACTCCGGATTTTCCTTTGCCTTTTCCCGGTAATAGTTCCATGCATCCTCGGTGATAGAACACTCCATAAATGGTCCTGCCGTTCCGAGTAACCGAATCTCAGGATATTTTGCATGAATGGCCGCCTCAAACTGCTCATAACGATATCTCATATCAAGATACTGTGTCTCCCACTGCTCATTTCCGACAGAAAGGAAGTCCATGCCAAAAGGCTGCGGATGACCCATTTTGGCACGCAATGCACCCCATTTACTGTCCACCGGTCCATTGGCAAATTCGATGAGATCCAGTGCATCCTGCACATACTCATTGAATTCCTCACTCCCAGAATCCACCATCTCCGTGGAACGGAATTGACATGCTGTACCAATATTCAGCACCGGAAGCGGTTTCGCTCCTAATAATTCACACAACAGGAAATATTCATAAAATCCAAGGCCGAAAGACTGACCATAATGCGCATCCGGCCGTTTCGTCATCGGATCATTTTTATTCCAATCATCATCAAATGCCCACAGATTTGGGATATAACGCCGGTCTTTCACATCGCCCACTGTATTTTTCCAGTAATAACGATTATCCAGGCTGATGCCTTCCACGATGCAGCCACCCGGAAAACGCACAAATCCCGGTTTTATCGCCTGCAATGCCTCAAACAGATCTTTGCGGAAAATTCCTGCCACTGCATCTTCCGGAATCATGGAAATCAGGTCAAACTCTACCACGCCCGGCGCATCCATCGCGATCGCAAACTGTGCCCCACGAACATCATCCAAGGCTGTAAGTACCGCTTCATATTTTATCCACTCATTTCTGCGGCATTTATCACTCTGATCCATCTGGTGGATTTTTTCAATCTCCGGATTCAAGGTTCCATAACCAATCTTCATCGGGATCTTCAGATCACAAAATGGTACATACGGAACCGGTTTCACAGCCTTTACTTCTGTCTGTGCAAAAATGTGTCCGTCTTTTTGTACTTTTATCTGAAAACCATCGCCTTCATACGCCACACATCTCGCATAAAAAGATACATTATAAGTATGATTTTTTTCTAATCGGATACCGTCATAGGCTTTATTTGCAAATCCCTGTCCCGCCTGCTTTGCAGTGAAACGTAGGTAATGCGGATTTACCGCAGACACCGGCGTTCCTGTCACATATTGCATCAATGGACATTCTTCTCCGGTCTGATACAAGGGTTTCCACGCATATCCAAAGTCATCCACTGCATAAAATCGGCCCGGATTGCCATAGGCTTCCTTTGCCTCAAAAGAGCGATTTTCAATCAGTTCTGCATACAGACCGCCATCTGCTGCAAAATTAATATCTTCAAAAAACAAACCAATCAGTTCCGGTGCGATTGAAACACCTTTTTCTTTTCCTATCCTCATGCTACACTACCTTCTCTCCAAAAAACGTCAACTTGTACTCCCTGCTACAATCTGTCTCGAAACATACATCTAACATATAGTTCTTTAAATTACCCAGAAACATAATATTCCAAATCCAACTGCGATCAACGCGCCTGCCACGACATCTTTTACAAAATGCACCCGACCGATCACCCGTGCTGCTGCCAGAAAGCCCCCTGCCACACAAAGAAGAATCCCAAGTGGCATCCACACATACCATGCTGCCATAGCAATAATGTAAATGGAAAATACATGTCGGCTTGGGAATGAATTTCCCTTCGTATCCTTCGGGATCAGCGGCTTCACCGGCCATTTTTCATAAGGTCGCGGCGCATTAAACTTTTTTCGAAATAATGTGACCAATACAAAAGTTATTGCCGGAACCAGTAATACCCGCCAGAAACGACCGTCCCTGCAAACTACCAGATAAAAAAGTAATGCAGGATAAATCAGATAAACCACATCTGTCAAAATGTGATTTACCCGCAGCAGACAGTTCTTCTTTTGCTCCGATGCTTCAAATGGCGCTGCCAATCTGTCATAAAACTCCTGCTTCATCCTGCATTACCTCGTTTCTTCTAATATGTCTGAATTTGAATTTTATCAAATCAACTATAATAGTCTGATTATAGCATACTTTTCAAACACTAGATACTTTATATTCAATTGTTTATTTTTCTCTGATAATCTGTACATCCCAGCTGCCAAGTGCAAGTTTTTCCCCTGCTGCAATCTCTTCTCCAGGGAATGTCTTGTCCTCTTTCATCAGATATTCACCATCTGCTCCTGCATAAACAGCTTCTGCCGGTGTATGGGAATAGTTAAAATAGAACCAAACTGTTTTTCCGTTCTCATCTTTCATGCGGCGCACAATAACAGGAAACTCTGTATCCTGTACTGCATCCGCAATACCTGCTTCTTTCATGGCATCTGCCAGCAGCTTCTGCAGATATTTTTCAGACGTCTTGCATGCCAGATACTGTGCAATTCCTTTTCCATAATGGTTTCTCGTCACTGCCGCATAGTCTTTCCATGCATAGTGATCGTAGGATGCCAGCACTTCTGCACCTTCCGGTTTCACAAGTTCCATGAAAAGTTCTGCCTGCTCATCCTCTGTACCGCTCAGTTTTACCTCTTTCGGGAAAGTGAAATTACTGTAAGAAATACCAAGGCATTCGTTTAATACATGCGGGAATGCATCGTGATATACTTTTACATTTTCATCGGTATAAGCAGTCTTGAATGTAGTGATCAGGTATCCGCCATCTGCCACATACTGTTTCATGCGCTGCAGATCTGCCTCGCAAGCCGCATACAGTGCCGGAACGATCACCATCTGATAACGATCCATCTCCTTGCAGGACGGCTCGATGAAATCAACCTCTACATTCATTTTATAAAGGGCATCATACATCCAGCGAACTACGTCATTATAACTGGTTTTTCCAGGGCCTTCTGCCGTAGTATCAATGCGGAACCAGTCAAGTGCTGACAACGCATCGTTGCTGACAACCATAGCCACTTTGTTCTCTTTTTTCAGATTGCAGAGAGCCGGGCTTAATGCCGCAAAATCACGACCAATGGTTTTTGCCTCACAATATACATGATTTTCCTTGAAATCATGACTCAGCAAACCGCGCCAATAAGTCTCAAAGGAATTATGAATGGAATGCCAGTGCCAGTACTCAACCATTGCTGCTCCGGAGGCCACATGGCTGAAAGCCTGCTGACGAAGCTGTTCCGGGAACGGTGTCCAGCATGGATATCCCTGTGCTTCTGTCTCAAGGACAAAATAATTATTTTGCTTCAGAGAACGTGTCATGTCGCCGCCAAACGCAATCTCTGCGCCTGTCAATTCATCCTGGGTTGGATGATAAATATCACAACCAGCTACCGTCAGTGCCTCTCTTGCAATTTCAAAATGGTTATTTGCAGGCTGTACACCATAAGAATATCCACGCCACTCAAAATCCAGATTATGTGTGATAAACTGATCCGGGCGGGCATACTCTTTTACAATATTGGACTGCCAGGTCAAAAATTCGGTAACCAGTCCACGGCGGAACTTGTCAAATTCAGCACCAAGGCTTCCATTGATGGTTCCACGCACATCCGGGAAATCTTCCCAGTTATCCACACGATTACTCCAGTAATCCAGACCAAACGCTGCATTCATGGCATCGGTGCTTCCGTCAAATTTTTCCTTCAGATATTCCACAAATGCCGCCTGCACATTCGGGCCTGCGGTATCATAATATTTTGTCTCATTATCCAGCTGGAAACCGATGATACATTTGCGTCCCTGGCAGACTTCCAGCAATTTACGGATTACACGCTCCCCATATTTCAGATAATTCGGATTTGTGATATCCATGATCTGACGGGCGCCGTACACACCCTCGCCCTGATGTGTCACAGCCAGAACTGTCGGATCCATTTTTACCAGCCAGGATGGAACCGCATAGGTTGGTGTACCGATGATGACGTCAATGCCTGCTTCTTCCATGGCATCCAGCACCTTGGTCACCGTGGAAAAATCAAACTGGCCTTCCTGCTTTTCGTAAGTACTCCAGGTGGATTCTGCGATACGGACTACATTGATGCCTGCGGCTTTCATCATTTTGATGTCTTCTTCTAAGCGGTCATACGGAAGATACTCATAATAATACGCTACCCCATACAGTAATTTCTTCATAAAAAATGCCCTCCTTTTTTGGGTGTTGACAGACGGTCGAAATGCGGAATTTTAATCTGTGAAGCGGCATGCAGGCTCACACGAACAATTTTCTATCTGCGCTGCGCCATCTATTGTCGCCTCCTTCCGCGAACTCACCCACAGCAAAATCAGCTGTGGGCTCAGACACACTCCCGGAGGCGACATTATGCTCGCTCCGATAACGAAAATTGCTCTACCGTTTCGCCCTGCATGTCCGCTTTCACAGATTTATTCCTGCATTTCTACACATCAATACAATGCAACATCTAAAACTAACTATATATTATCTTATTACATATAATTTTACAGTAAATATTTTTATATGAAAAGAAAACCATTGTCCTAAAGTGGACATCTATTATCCAGCCAGAACCCTCTCTGTAGTCCTAATTCATTGTATTATATTCAAGTAGAACTCACGCGAAATTTTGTGCATGATTCTGGTTAGCGTAAGCTGACATATTCTTTTCAGAATTACTGTTCATCTGCACCTTGTTCTAATGCTTTTAATACCTCTTCGTCTCTCAAGTGTACATGAATGCCATTTACTTCTACTTCATCGGTCAGCGGAATAACCAGGCATGGCACACCGTCGATCATGCGTGTTTCTACCAAACTCGCCTGCTCCGGGCTTACTTTCACTGTCATCTGCGGTGTCTTTACCTCAAATTTGCGTGTATCGGAAATATTGTCTGCCATAACAGTCATCTGCGCACCGATTTCCTCATCGTACTGTTTTTCAAACTGCTCCAGATTTTCTTCCGGTGCTCCGCTGCGCTCTAAAAGTTTGCGCACCTGCATTTTATCCAGCTCCAACGGTTCTCCGTTTTCTTTCTGCTCCTCGATCATCTCATTGAGGTTTTCATGGATGCTGCGCACCACATCGTATACACATTCTTCTCCCAGTGTATCCTCAATAATTGCCTGGAAAGATTCTTTCTGCTGTGGTGCCGGGATTGGCTGTACACAGCCAAGCAGCTGTTCGGTAATATCCGGGCAAAGTTCCTTTGCATTTTTGGAATAATAGAGCAGACGATGAATGTCTGTATTACGATCCTGAAATGCCGGGAACAAAAATCCCTGCTCTGGCATGTCTACCAGCCAGTCACGAATTCGGTCCTCGATACTGTTTGTCTCCGCGTTATAGCAAAGCCCGGCTTTTGACAACGTTACCGGACACAGACAACACAGCACAAAGTTGTATATATAATCAGAGGCATCGTCCATTTCCAGACCATCGGATGTTTTCATCGGAATATCATAGGAACCATGCACCAGCAGAATCAGATAATTTTCCGGATGATAATACGTCTCAATGATGCGGTCATAAAAAGCATCCAGCATCACATCGTCTTTCAACTCACTGTCACGCAGCGCCAGCAGACTTTTCTGTGTGCCTTCGCCCATCTCCTGCTCCAATGGAAATTCCATATTCAGCAGATTTTTTCCCAACGTGCCAGACAGACTCTTCCGAAAAATATCCAGATATTTATAAACTTCTTCTTCCGGAAGGGATAAAAATGCTTCTTTGAACTGTACTACTTTATTTTTATCTGCGTCCACATAACAGCCGCAAAGACGGTTCAGACAACAGCGCTCTTTCGTAAATAACTTTTTAATTTCTGTAACTTCTTTCTTATTCATAATATATACATTCTCCTACCACTATTTTTCTATCATTAACCATTTGCCCAAAAAGTTTCATAAAAACTTCTATCTATTCGATAGTATTCTTTGAACTGCTTTCTATTCCGGCATAAACTCCTGCGTCATTTCAATAAATGCCTTCATCGCCGGTGACACCCACCGGTTTTTGCTGTAAATTACCTGCATCAGCATAGACAACTGGAATCCTTTTACGGAAAATAATGCGACTTTTTTCTCCCGCAATGCTTCTTCCAGTGTAAACCTCGGAAGCAGAGATACTCCCAGATTTTCGATAACCGCATCAATGATCAGACGTGTATAACCAATCTCCGTAATAGACGGGCGGCGTCCCCTCTGCTCTACCACATACTGTTCAAAAGCCTGACGGTAATTACAGCCTTCCTCGATCATAATAAAATTTTCCTCCAAAACTGTATCTAACGGAATATCTCTTTTTCCGGAAAAAGGATGGTTCGCCGGACAGAAAAACCGTATTTCCGTTGGCACCTCATGGGCTGTCACCCAGTTAATATGGTTGATTTTGTTATCTACCGTCAAAATCAAATCCAATTTTCCCTTGCCAAGCAGTTCCATACATTCCAGCGTCGTTGCCACCACCACTTTGACATTCACCCGTGGATAACGTTTCTTAAACTCCCGGAAAATAATACCATAACGGGAAGCACACAACGTCTCCATGATTCCAACACTGACTTCTCCGCTTGGTTCTTCCCCTTCTGCAAAATGCTCCAACGCCATGGCTTCACAGCGCTGCAGATTATAAGCATAATCCAGAAATTCCTTTCCGGCTGCAGAAAGCACCGCACTCTTTCCATTTCGTTCAAACAGAGATACTCCCAATTCCCGCTCCAGCGTCTGAATCTGCATCGTCACCGTCGACTGTGCATATCCAAGGTCGGATGCGGCTCTGGAAAAATTGCCAATCTCTGCAATTTTAATAAAGGTTTTTACATTTCGTAGTTCCATTTCCCCTCACCAATTACATTATATTTGTTCCACAATGCTATCCATACTCAGAAAAATTTCATTTCCGAAACATTTCAAGTCGAACGCACGTGAGACTTGGTGCATGATTCTGGTCAGCGTAAGCTGACATATTCTTCTCAGAATCATTGCACATCTACACTTCGTTTCGGTCGGCGCAAAACCATTGTCTCCCAGACAATGTGCGCCCTCGCGGAGCGTTTATCTCAGTCGGAGATTGAACTCAGACTGAGATGATTTTTATTGCAAAACGTACATTTCTCTCATGCTTCATTGTATCTGGAATCGTGATAGAAGTAAACCTTTATTGTTCATTTTTTTTGATTTCACCTATCACTTTTTTCAATTTTACAAATAGGTAACTATGTAGTATTCTAGTATCAGAAATTGAACGAAATTTCAAAATCACTTTTTTACAACTCTCAACAAACAATCAAAAAAGCCTGTCCATTGGACAGGCTTTTTTGATACCTTGATACCTTGTTTACGTATCACAAGTCAATTACCCGACAGCACAAATATTCAAGAATGCTCTCGGCATTCTTGCTGCTATACTACTACTACGTAGATGGAACAAAAATAAAAAGAAAAAACTCCAAGGCAAGGCGGTAGATTGATTTTCGTCATCGGAGCGAGCCTAGCCCGATTGCGTAAGTGTGTCTGAGGCTGCCGTCTTTGCAGCCGAGTTCACGAAAGCAATCGGAAATAAGCGGCGCAGCGCAGATAGAAAATCATTCGTGCCTGCATTGGAGTTTTTTCTTTTATTTTGTTCCTACTTATCAAAAATCATTTTCGCACAACCATACATTCCCGCATCATTTCCAAGGGAAGCCAGCACGAATTTTGTATCCTCGCAGGCATGGAATGCACGCTCTTTGAAGTTCTTCTGAACCACATCGATCAGAATCTGTCCTGCTTTGGACACACCGCCGCCGATTACGAACATTTCCGGATCAACCACGCAAGCGATAGAAGCCAGTGCGCCACCGAGAATCTTTCCAAGTTTCTCAACCAGCTCAATCGCAACAGCGTCACCTGCTTTTGCAGCGTCAAAAATATCTTTTGCAGTTACTTCCGGCAGATCACGCAGTGTGGTTGCCGCATCATCTGCTGCCAGACGCTGTTTTGCCAGACGAACAATACCGGTTGCAGAAGCATACTGCTCCAGGCATCCGCATTTGCCGCATCCGCATTTGTCGGTCTCTGTATCGGATACTTTGATATGTCCGATTTCACCGCCTGCGCCATGCACACCACCAATGATAGAACCGTTGATGATAACGCCGCCACCGACACCGGTTCCCAGAGTTACCATGACACCATTTTTGCAGCCCTGTCCGCCGCCTTTCCACATCTCGCCCAGTGCAGCTACGTTGGCATCATTTCCAACTTTAACCGGCAGACCGATTTTTCCGGAAAGTGTCTCAGCTACATCAAATGTACCCCAGCCGAGGTTTACACACTGGCAAACAACGCTGTCGTCTTTGACCGGACCCGGAACACCGATTCCGATTCCTTCCACCTCATCTTTGCTGATACCAGCTGTTGCAAGCTTATCCTCCAAAGATGCCACGATATCATCCAGAATAGATGCACCGTTGTTCTCTGTGTTTGTCTTGATTTCCCATTTGTCCACGATCACACCGGTATTCTCAAACAAACCAATCTTGCATGTTGTGCCACCTACGTCAACACCAAATCCATACTTCTTCATTTCTTTTACCTCTCGTTCTTCTTTTTTCAAAAACTCCTCATTGCCCTTAGTATAGCACATGTTCCGTCCCCGTCTCAATGCCGGATTTCCACATTTGCTACTGGTTTTTTGTATTTTTCTGAACTATACTAAGCACAGAAGTAATTTCATAAAAACAATGTTATGCTTCGTTTCTTGCAGCGATAAAATAATTTAAGCTGAATTCAAGGTGAACGCATATGGAATCAGTCGCCATTTACACCTTATAGAAACAGAGGCTTTTCGACAAATATTCAAACTATTAGGAGCACAATATGAAACTTGGAATTTTAGGAAGCGGTCTGATTGTGCGGGATGTTCTCCCGCTGCTGGCTGCCATGAAACAGGAAGGAAAAATTGAAGCATGTTATATTTTGGTGCGGGAATCCTCAGTGCAACGTGCCGGAGAACTTTGTGAAACCTATGACTTAAACGGTGTCTTTCTGGATTACGATGCGTTGTTGCAGACAGATATTGATACGGTCTACGTAGCTCTGCCAAACACCCTGCACTTTGATTTCACGAAAAAAGCGCTGGAATCCAGCAAACACGCCATCGTGGAAAAACCGATCACACTGACCACAGAAGAACTGCGGATTCTCCGCGAAACTGCCAAAAAACATCACGTTATGTTGATCGAGGCCATGAGCTTACATTTTACTCCGGCTTATCAGGCGGTACGAGAGACCTTACCACAACTTGGTCCGGTGCGCATGATCAATTTTCAGTTCTGCCAGTATTCCTCCCGTTACGATGCATTTCTGGAAGAAAACATCGCTCCGGCCTTTGATCCAAACTGTGCCGGCGGCGCCCTGATGGATCTGAACGTCTACAACCTGCATGCCATCATCGGATTATTTGGCAGACCGAAGGCATTTTCCTATCAGCCAAACATGCAGCGCGGCATTGACACCAGCGGCGTGGTCACTCTGGATTACGGCAATTACAAAGCTGTCGCTCTGGCTGCCAAAGACTGTCAGGCTCCGGTACATTCCACCATTGCCGGCGAAAAGGCTTGCCTGACCATTCCAATGCCGATGAATCAGATTTCTGCATTTACTATCACAGACCGCAAAGGAAATCTTCTGAAAAACTGTGATTTTAAGGAAAATGTACATCGACTTTCCTACGAATTTTATGAATTTGAACGAATGATCCGTGAACAGGATTTTGCAAAAGCAGATCAATTGCTGGAAATCAGCGAAATTGTGACAGAAATACTGGAAGCTCTGAGACCCTACTAGGGTTCAGAGCTTCCATCATTTTACATAAATTTCATTACTATGTACAATGTATGATTCTTTTTATCATTCAAAAAATAACACCAATTTTTTATTTTTTCGTTAAAACTATAGTATTGTTCCTCTTTTAACCATTCATCATACTCCACAGTATCAAACAAATTCTGTCCAAGAGAACTTATCTCCGTATTTATCTGTTCCATTTCCTTTTTTGAAAGCATACCAGAACCATGTCTCTGATCCCAAAATACATCCTGCTTATTTACATCATGACTTTTCAATTCCGTCAATGACATTGTTCCTCTATAGGATACAATTGCGTACACTTCTCCATCTCCACCAAATCCTTGATTGGACTGGATATCTGTCACATGCAGAAATAATGGTAATTTTTTTCCCCAGTTTGCCTTCACTGACATTCTAAGATTTATTGTCTTCCATTGCCACGCAAAAGCCAATGCTACACATCCTAATATAATTACTAATAAGTAATAATGCCGTTTTTTCTTTTTCATATCCTTTCGCGTCCTCTTTTATTCAATCAGCACTTCTTTCCCGCAAAAAGCAAATCCATAAAAGAAACATCCCAGCGTGCCATGATATCCTACTGCCATCTGCGCAATGATATCTGACGTACTCTGAGATGTTTCTTTCTTAATCTTTTATTCATCTGATATAGAATTTTTATTTATTTCCAATATCATATGGTGTGGTCTGGTATACATAATAATTCAACCAGTTTGAAAACAACAGCTGACCGGCAGAACGCCAGGTTACTATCGGTTTCTTTGTTGGATCATCATCTGGATAATAATTACACGGAATATGCGGGTTTAACCCTTTTTTCATATCTCGCTGATACTCCAGTTCCAGTGTGTTTGCATCATATTCCAGATGACAAAGCACAAAAAAGTTTTTGGAATCCGTCGTTTTCAAAATTGTCGGACCGCCCTTTTCGCTGTCAGCGATCAGTTCCAGTTCCGGGACTTTATCCACATCCTCCTTGAGGATACCGACTTCGCGGGAATGAGGCGCATAAAATACATCATCAAATCCCCGGAATAACGGTGAACTCTGCTTTAATACGGTATTCGTATATACACCGGAAAGTTTCTCCGGGTATTCCACGGTCGGAATACCATAATAATAATAGAGTCCTGCCAGAGCGCCCCAGCAGATGTGCATCGTAGAATGTACATGTGTCTTTGCCCAGTCCATGATCTTGCAAAGTTCTTTCCAGTAATGTACTTCTTCATACGGCACAAAAGCCAGCGGCGCACCTGTAATGATCAATCCGTCGAACCAGCGGTCTTTTACCTGCTCAAATGTCGTGTAGAATGATTCCATATGCTCGCTGTCCACATGCTGCGGTGTATAGCTGGCAGTCTGTAAAAATTCCACCTTGATCTGAAGCGGTGTGTTTGAAAGTTTTCGAAGTAACTGATTCTCTGTGATGACTTTTGTCGGCATCAGATTCAGAATCAGTACATTCAAAGGACGGATATCCTGATGCATTGCCCGATACTCCGTCATAACAAAAATATTCTCACTTTCAAGAACTGCTGTAGCCGGCAGTGAATCTGGTATTTTAATCGGCATATCCATTTCCTCCTTTTGTTAGTTTCAGAATTCTCCATTGAATCCTGTATGAAGACTCTCCGTGAATCTTCGCAGATGGTTCTATTCTATCTGTTATCCCCAAATAAATCAACACTTATTTTTTTCATAGTTCACTTACTCACGCTTCCTTTTTCAGTGTCCGCACTACTTTTACGATCAACGGAATCACCATGGCGATCCATACCATCGGCTCTGCCCAGATAATGCCCCAGTATGCAAACATCGGTGCAAATATAAAAGCAAAAATAATTTTTCCGGCAAGCTCAATGCAGCTGGAAAATACCGGGATCACACGGTCGCCAAATCCCTGCATAGAATTTCGCAATATTACGATAACGCCGCACACAGCAATAAAAGACATATCAAATTTCAGATACGTACTGCCCCAATAGATCACATCCGGATCTGTAGTGCTTGCCACAAACTGAATCAACTGTCCCGCCACAGTATGACAGATGATGAATACGATCACCGCCCAGACAACCACAATGATCAGAGATGATTTCAGTCCCTGACGAATTCTGTCAAAACGCTTTGCACCATAATTCTGTCCACAGTAAGTTGCCATGGCTGATCCCAGCACACTGTTTGGCAACGCTACAATCTCAAATACTTTTCTGGCTGCTGTGTGGGCTACGATTATAGTTGTTCCAAGCGTGTTGATGGCAGACTGCAGCAAAATGGTTCCAATGCTGACCAGGCAGGACATCAGTCCCATGGATAATCCACTCTTATACATTTCCATTGCCAGACCTTTATCCATTCTAAAATCTGTTTTTTTCAAATATAAAATCGGGAATTTCCTGAAAATCCGAATAAAACATAACACTACGGAAAGCAGCTGTGCCAGTACCGTTGCGATTGCCGCCCCCTGCACGCCCATCTTGAATCCCAGAATAAAAAGATAATCAAGGCCAATGTTGCTGACCGTTGAAACGATCAGGAAGATCAGCGGTGTAATGGCATCACCGATTGCCCGCAATGTATTTGCACACAGATTATAAAGCAGCGTAGCAAACAATCCGACAATGAGCACACTGATATAAGAATATGCCATTGTATACTGTGCTTTTGGCACATGCAACAAATTCAGAACCGGGTGAAGGAAAATCATCAGCGCTGCTACCAGCACTGCGGTTGTCACCATCCCAAGTACAATTGCTGATGCAAAAGATTTTTTCAGCTGTTCCCATTTTTTTGCACCAAAATACATGGCCGTAATCAGAGAAAATCCCAGCGTCAGACCATTTAAAAATCCAGTCATCAGCGTATGTAACGTGGATACGGAACCTACGGCTGCCAATGCTTCTGTCCCAAGCGTACTTCCTACGATTTTTGTATCTACCAGACTGTATAACAGCTGAAACACATTTCCCCAGAAAATCGGGATGGAAAACAACAGAATCTGTTTCCACGGTGTTCCTTCTGTCAGAGTTTTCGTTTTACTCATTTATCATGACTCCTTTCTCACATTGTCGTCCTCTATGTGAAATAACTTCATATCTTCGGCAAAATTGGTAATTCATTTTATTAAAAAATGTCCATTACCTTTATTCCTCATATTTTTAACTTTACTGTAACCTTAGCAAGTATAAAGATTTATTGGACGAATTGCAAGTGAAATGTTACACTGATACATGGTGTCCAGTTGATGAGCATTTCTTTTTGTAAAGCGGACATTCGCAATCCGTTTTTCACTACTTGCTCATGAACGCACAGGAGACTTGGTGCGTGATTCTGGACAAAATGTAGTGTATACAATCTACAAGGGGATAAGACAATGAATAAACAGAAAAACAAATATTACTACCTGAAAGGTATCAAGAATGGTATGCCGATCTGTCTCGGCTATCTGGCAGTTTCTTTCACACTTGGAATCACTGCCCGAAACGCCGGTATGACTGCCTGGCAGGCCATGCTGACGAGTCTTGCCTGTAATGCTTCCGCCGGACAGTATGCAGGATTTACAGTTATCGCTGCCGGTGGGACTTATTTTGAAATGATCTTGATGGAACTTGTGGCAAACGCACGGTATCTGCTGATGTCCTGTTCCTTAAGTCAGAAATTCTCTTCGGAAACAGGACTGCTGCACCGTATGCTGGTAGGCTATGATGTCACTGATGAAATTTTCGGTGTCGCAGTATCAGAACCCGGAAAACTGAATCCGTTTTACAATTACGGCATGATGACCGTGGCTATTCCGGGCTGGAGCCTTGGGACCTTTTTCGGTGTCATTATGGGAAACATCCTTCCGGCAAATATCGTAAGTGCTTTAAGCGTCGGATTATATGGCATGTTTCTTGCTATTATCATTCCACCTGCACGAAAAAACAAGATTATTGCCGCTCTGGTCACCATTTCTATGGTTTCCAGTTACATATTCTCCCGTTTGCCGGTGATTTCCAACATTTCATCCGGTATCCGTACCATTATTCTGACGGTAGCTATTGCAGGTATCGCAGCGGTGCTGTTCCCGGTAAAGGAGGAAAACGAACATGCAGCATAACATTTATATTTACATTCTGGTCATGTTTGCCGTGACCTACCTGATCCGTGTCCTGCCACTGACACTGATCCGTAAGGAAATCAAAAATAAAACCGTTCGGTCGTTTTTATACTATGTACCATATGTCACACTGGCAGTTATGACGTTTCCGGCGATCATGGAAGCGACAAACAGCCCGGTTGCGGGACTTGCGGCACTGATCGTGGGAATCATACTTGCATGGTGCGGACGGAGTCTGTTCCAGGTGGCGGTACTGTCTTGCGTGGTGGTGTTCGTGCTGGAATTATTCTTGTAATGTATTGATTAAAATTTAATAGTTTATAAAATGAAAGGACTCAGGCTATTTTTTCTTGACCAGCGATTATTAGCGGGCAAGACAAAATAGACAGAGTCCTTTTCACAACTTAAATTTTAACCACACAAAGAAGAAACTACAGAAGTTCCTCTGCCATAGCATCGAGTTCTTTCTCGTTTTCTTCACTTAAGGAAGACATGATTTTTACAGAATGCTCAAGCCATGTGATCTCTTTGCTCTTCTCAAACATGCCTGTCATCACGCGGGCAGCTGTCGGAGCCCAGGAACCATTCTCAATGAGACCAATGGTACGTTTCTGGTAATTACGCTCTGTCAGATGCTCGATGAATGTCTTCATAAACGGGAACACATCTGCATTGTAAGTTACACTGGCAAGAACCAGTTTTCCGTAACGGAATGCATCTTCTACTGCCTCTGCCATGTCCTCACGGGCAAGATCACATACAACTACCTTCGGGCAGCCTTTTGCTTCCAGCTTCTCTGCCAGCAGCTCTGCTGCTTTTTTTGTATGTCCGTAGACAGATGCATATGCGATCATGACACCTTCTGATTCTACGCCATAAGAAGACCAGATGTTGTACTTCTCAATATAATGTCCAAGATCTTCGGTCAGAACCGGTCCATGTAACGGGCAGATGATCTGGATATCTAAAGTTGCAGCTACTTTCAGCAGATTCTGTACCTGTGCGCCGTATTTTCCAACGATTCCAATATAATAACGGCGTGCTTCACAATCCCAGTCTTCTTCCACATCTAATGCGCCGAATTTTCCAAATCCGTCTGCAGAGAACAGAACTTTATCTGTGCTGTCATATGTTACCATAACTTCCGGCCAGTGAACCATCGGTGCAAATACAAATGTCAGCTCATGTTTTCCAAGGCTTAATGTCTCACCATTTTTTACTTCTACTGTTTTTCCGTCAAGGTTCAGTCCACGGAAGAAGTTTTTCATCATAGTAAATGTCTTTGCATTTCCAACAATCTGCGCATTCGGATATTTCTCTGCAAATACTTCAATATTTGCTGCATGATCCGGCTCCATATGCTGAACAATCAGATAATCCGGTGTTGCGCCATCCAATGCTTTCTCAAGATTTGCCAGCCATTCCTCACCGAAATTGCCATCTACGGTATCCATAACGGCGATTTTCTCATCACGGATCACATAAGAATTGTATGCCATTCCGTTCGGAACAATATACTGTCCTTCAAACAGATCCACTTCGTGATCATTTACGCCTACATAAATAATGTCCTCTGTAATTTTCATTGCAATACACTCCATATAATTTTACTGATTTATTTAATGGATTTTCCTACGATAATCATAGGAATTAGTCCAAGCTACTACAAGTTGCTCCTCACATTATAGTCAGAAATACAGACAAACGCAACCCATACTGCTTCTGTTTATAATCCTGTGCATAAATCAGTTTACTACAATACTCTTTCCTGAAGTTCTCCAATCCACCGGTGGCTATATCAGATGGGAAACATCTTACATCTAATGCACTAATTCCTGCTCTGAGAACAGCTGTTTTACAACTAATCTGTAATCAGACAAATGCTGTGCTTTTCGGATCTTTTTCTCATACTTCACGGTATTTGTGAAAGACCATGCCATATAAAACCATAGTTCTTTCATTTTAAAAAGTACATTTCGCTCCCCGGACATTTCCTGTGTATAATCTGCAAGCAAACGCTCGTGAAACTCCCAGAGACGGGCTTTTGAAAGTACTTCCGTCCCCCTGATTTCACCAAACAATGCCGGATTTGCCAGCACTCCACGTCCAAGCATTATGCCGGACAAATCCATTCCATCTTTTTTCACAGGCACACGATTTTCAGATAACGGATTGAAACTGTTTTCTTCCGCAAGATTTTTCTGTACATTTTCCGCATCTGATATCTGTTTTAACACCTGCTCATACTTGTCTTTGTTAAAAATATCCCCATTGTATACAACAGGATTTTTGGATTTTGACAATGCTTCCAGAAAACTTTCCATCCTCGGTGTGTATTTGTAGTAATCCGTCTGTACTCTTGGATGAATGATCAGTTCTGTCACCGGGAATTTGTTATATATTTCCAACAAATGTTCAAATTCTTCTGCATCTTCCATTCCAAGACGCGTTTTTAAGGACAAGCGGATATTCAACTTGCTGTATACTTCCTCCAGAAACTGCTCCAGCGCATCCGGTTTTGCCAGAAATCCTGCGCCCCGGTATTTTGTCACCACTGTACGGGACGGACAGCCCAAATTCAGATTGATTTCCTTATATCCAAGCTGTTCCAGCTCCTGTGCCGCTTTGAGAAATATTTCCGCATTGTTTGCCATCACCTGCGGAACCAATATGATTCCTTCGTTATGTTCCGGTGCAATATCCTTATATTCCTTCGGACTGATGCTGCGGTTCTGATTCGGTGCCAGAAACGGCGAAAAATATTTATCTGCTTTTTCAAAATAGTCTGCCTGTGCATTTCGGTAAATATATCCGCCAATTCCCTCCAGCGGTGCAAAATATAAGTTCATACTATCGTTTTTCCTTCGTTAATTTTAATTCTGATATACTTTTGTCTCGTACGGCTCCAGTGCGATCTCGCCTTCGCTGTCTGCGGTTGTATACAGATCTGTCATCCGCGTTTTTAGGGTGATGTTCTGTTTTTCGCTGCTATAATTCAGCACAAAAATGTACTTCGCATCGTTTTTCTCACGCACTGCGATCTCACAGTCAGCTGGCAGCTCGATCAGCTCTTTCCATGGATTGATCACTCCGGTATAAGTCAGAAATTCTGTCACATTCTGACGGGTAAAGGTGCCACCAAAGTGCAGTGTATAACCCTGCTGTGTGTTGGTGCGGATCAACGCCGGGCGGCCTGCGTAATAATTTGAGGTATATTTTGCAAGCACTTCCACATTGTCTCCTGCTGCAGCCAAAATGTCGTTAAAAATACCTGTCTCGATTTCTTTTCCGTTCCAGTCCATGGCCACCGGATCATCTGCCGGTCCCACAAAGGTAAATTCTTTGACATCGGTATGACTTACATTTGTCAGCAGCCCCGGCATTGGCTCCATCACGCAGTGACCATGCTTGTCTTTCTGTCCTGTACGGGCTCCGATGATCAGTTTTCCACCTGCTTTTACATACTCTTTCAGCACTTTCGCACGTTTTTTCGTCAGGATCAATGGATGCGGATAAATTAATACCGGATATTTTTTCAGTTCTTCCAGTTCGGTACTGTCTTTTAAATAGAAGATATCCATCGGTGTGTGACTGAGCTGTGCTGCCACAAAAATCTCTTTTTCACTCTTTTTCATCAGACGCTCATGCCATACATCCAGCTGTGCATCCCACACGTTGTCATAATCTTTGACTAAGGCAAATGCCGCTTTATATTCTGCACCGGTCACGCCTTCGATGGCCTGCACGCGATGCCAGATGCGGTTTACTTCTGCCAGTTTGCGGTTATAGCGATTATCATAATCTAAAATTCCATGCCAGTAAATCTCAGTTCCTACGGTAGCGGTACGCCAACGGAAGAAGCTGACATAATCAGCACCGTGTGCTATGCTCTGCATCGTCCACAAAGTCATCTGTCCCGGTTTCGGCGCTGGTGCTTCCATCCGTGTATTCCAGCCATTTGCGCCGGACTGCTGCTCCATAATGCCAAAATGCGGGCAGATGGAACGTACTTCCGACAGGTTTTTACTCCATTTCCGATCGTTGAGATCATCGGAATGCTTCGGATCCTCAATCAGGCAATATGCAAAGTTCGGATAAGAATCATAGGTCAGTACATCCAGACAGTCATCTTCCATCTTGTGGTTGTCCACATTGCCAAAAATACCATTTGTGGTAATAAAATCTTCCGGTTTCTTATATTTGCGGATGATGTCACTCTGCATTTTACAGAAACGGATCGTGCTGTCAGAAATAAAGCGATAGTAGTCTAATACCTGATGCGGATTTGTAGAATCGTGCACAGTGGTACGCGGCACATAAATTTCTTTCCAATTTGTATACGTCTGGTTCCACACAATAGTTCCCCATGCCTCATTCAGTGCATCCAGTGTCTTATATTTTTTCTTCAGAAATTCACGAAACGCAAGTGTGTCGCTCTCAGAATAGAACTCATCCACCTCACAGTTTAACTCATTGTCAATCTGCCAGCCTATGATACACGGACGCTTGCCGTAATGTTTTGCCACTTTTTTGACAATTCGGGCGGACAGTTCCTGATAGATTGGAGAGTTGTAATTATAATGGCGGCGCATTCCATGATAAAACGGTGTGCCATCCAGACGGCAGTTTAATACTTCCGGATATTTTTCTGTCAGCCAAACCGGCGGAGTCGCCGTTGGTGTGCCAAAGATAACCTTCATCTGCTCTTCTTCTGCCACATCCAGAAACTCATCAAAAAATTCATACGTAAATTCACCTTCTGCCGGCTCAACCTTATTCCAGGCAAACTCTGCA
Source organism: uncultured Eubacterium sp. (assembly GCF_934295145.1). Lineage (GTDB taxonomy): Bacteria > Bacillota > Clostridia > Lachnospirales > Lachnospiraceae > Eubacterium_I. Next base: position 65,212 of record NZ_CAKRAS010000009.1, read on the forward strand.
ATTCGAATGGTAAAAATTCCATTTTCTTTCATGCGCCGAAGATCATCACGCCACATTTTTTTATCCCAATGCTCTGGATAATAGCAGGTGCCCAGTGAAAGTTTTTCCCATTTGAAATTCTGCTCCGCTCTCATAATAGATTCTCCTTTTTCAATACATTACATCGATTTACTAATCAGTTTAACCAATTCGGTCAGATACTATCATGATAGCATTTCGGAATATAGAAAACAATAAAAAAACTGAGATGTTCGATTTCTCAAACACCTCAGCGCCCCTGCCAAGAATCGATGCGACAGGATTTGAACCTGC
>NZ_CAKRAS010000010.1 GCF_934295145.1 uncultured Eubacterium sp.
TTAATTTTTCTCTCTGGTGTGCTATCTGACGCCAATTTTGACCCCAAATTTCTGAAAAATGACGATTTTTGATGAACGGCTACAAATTTTCAAAATCCGTGAAACCCTTGTAACTAGGGCGTTACGGGACTATATGAAACTAGACAAAACCAACGTCACAATAACAACACCCGAGTGCTAATTTCACAAATTATTCACATTTTTACTGCATAAAAAAACGAGTAGCTGGTAAACTGGATTTACGCTTACTCGCTACTCGTTCGTTGTCATTATATTTCCTGTTTTTCTAAAAGGCAAACAGATTTTTGCATCACTTTTTATTCTTCTGTCTTCTCTTCGTCTTCAAATGCTTCCTCTTCTACCGGAGCATCCTCTTCCTCTGATTCCGCAGTTTCCTTATCTGCTTCTTCCTCAGAGTCTACTACTTCGCCTTCATATACTTCCGGCTCCGGTTTCTCGCATTTTGCGCCACAGGAAGAACAGAAATTCGCATCATCAGCAATAGCTGCACCACACTCCGGGCATCTTCTGATTCCACGAATACCATCTTTCGCTGCTTTCAGTTCACCGATTTCTTCAAACGCTGCTTTAATCTCGTCAATCTGTGTATATTCGGAATCCTCATCATCCTTATGTGCATGATAATATGCCTGACCCAGATCCTGATAAAGTTTACGGATTGCACCTTCACGTTCCTGGATATCTAATGCGATTCTCGCTGTATCTTTAATTTCCTTTGCTTTGCTTAATCCTGTCTTTCCTGCTGCTGAAATTGTGTTTCCTAACTTGTCAAAAAAAGCCATTTTCAAAACCCCTTTCTGTGTACGTTCATTGCGTTATTGCAGATTCAAACAGTATGAAAAATCTGTGAAATTCTGCATTAATTGTGATAACTTTTTCTATATTATACCGCAATTTCGCCATGACACAAGGAATTTTCTATAAACTTTTTATTAATTACAATCCGATAGATTCTAAAAAACATTCCAATACTATTCTATCGTTTTATCCTCTCAAAAAAAGCAATTACTTTTTCTGTGTATTCGCCCAGTTTTTCCATTTCTTCCATCGTGTTATAAAATGCCGGAGAAATACGAATCACCGTATCTAATCCCATTTTATTTACGATTGGCTGCGCACACATGCTTCCGGTTCGCACCGCCACACCATATTTGTCGATCATACTTGCAAAATCGTAAGGATGCACGCCCTCAATCTGAATGGAAATACAGCCTGCCCGCTGTTTTGGATGCCCCAATATGTTCACCTGTGGAATAGTCTCTAAAACTTCTTCTGCTTTCTTTATCAGCTCTTCTTCATAGGAAGCCATTCGCCCAATTCCGATGTCCATCAGATAATCCAGCGCTGCGCCCCAGGTGATGATCCCACTGTAATTCGGTGTTCCTGCTTCCAGCCGCGCCGGAAGTTTGGCAAACGTTGTTTTTTCTTCTGTCACAATATCGATCATACCGCCACCGTAACGATACGGCTGCATTTCATTCAGCCATTTTTCACGTACAAACAGACAGCCGACACCCGTCGGTCCCATCATTTTATGGGCGGAAAACCCAAGAAAATCGCATTGCAGTTCTGCCAGATCAAAGGTTCGGTGGCGCACCGCCTGTGCAGCATCAATATACACCGGAATCTCATATTCTTTTGCCCATGCGATCAGTGTTTCGATATCAACCACGGTTCCCGTTACATTTGATACAGCGGTGACAGCCAGTAATTTCACTTTATCTGACAGCATCTTGTGTGCCGCATCCATATCCAATTCACCATCCACGGTTGGAATCATGTGAAACTCTGCTCCGCATTCCTGACAGACCTGCTGCCACACAACAAAGTTGGCATGATGCTCCAGTTCTGTAGAAAGCACCACATCGCCCGGCTGCAATACATGACGCAGGAAGCTCTGCGCCACCAGATTTGCCGAGTCCGTCGCTCCGGACGTAAAGATGATCTCTCCCTGATCCTCTGCATGCAAAAAAGCTTTTAGCTTATCCCTCACTGCTTCCATATGCATGGTGGACTGTTCACTTAAATAATGGATCCCACGATGCACATTCGCATTATACTTTGTGTAATGCTCCACAAAACGATCCAGCACCTGCTGCGGAAGCTGTGTCGTCGCCGCATTGTCCAGATAGATCAGTTCTTTTCCATGTATTTTTTCTTTTAGAATCGGAAAATCTTCCCGTATTTCCTCCCATGTACGCATGTTTTCTCTCCTTCATAACATTTATTAAAACCACATATCCGGATTGACATCCAGTCTGTCAATAAACTCCTTTAACTCCGGTTTGTTATTCGCCTTTCGCCAGATCAATGCCACACCGCTTCTGGTATTTGCAATCGGTCGGAACTGTATTTCCCCAAAACTCGGATTTGCATATCCCCTGAAATTACGGTCGCACAAAAATATATCCTGCTCTGACATCAGGTTAAAAGGCAGTGATGTGGCATTATTCGTATATCGCACATAATCGGGTTCAAATCCCGCCTGATGACACAGTTCGTCAATCATACCATTATAACTTGGCGTATAAAGTGGTGAAATAGAAACAAACTTGTATTTCGCTAAGTCTTTTATTTCTATCAGTTCCTCCTTCGCCAACGGATTTTTAGATAGCATACCTACATTGTGAGGACAGACATTGATTACGCAATAATCCAGTTCCTCCGCCTGCAGCTGTTCCACATCGTACAATACCGTGTAGCCCAGATCCAGATGTCCGGTCAGTACTTCTGACCGGATTGCCTCTACGGGATTGCTGTGAATACTCAGATACACATCCGGTTTGTGCCGCATAAAATTCCGGATCTGCGGCAGGGCAAATTTCTCCGGATCATGAGAATCCAGCATACCGATGGACAGCATACTCTGATATCCACTCTGCAAAATCCGACATTCCTCCACAGAATGATCAAAATCTTCCAACACTTGCTTCCACTTCTTATACAGATGTTTTCCTGCGTCTGTCAGAATCAGCCGCTTGTGGCTGCGGATAAAAAGCGTAAGTCCCAACGTCTGCTCTATTGAGATAATTGTCTTGCTCAGCGTCGACTGTGTCGTATACAACTGCTTCGCCGCACTGGTAAAACTGCCTTTCTCCGCCACTTCGAGAAAATAATGGATCTGCAGCATATTAATTTTGGGATATTCTTTCGGCGCCATATGTCTCCCCCTTTAACTGTGTATTCATAGTAAAATTGTATGTTTTATTCCAAACAAGGAAAAAAATGCCACATATGATTCCATTTTCGAATATATGTTGTTTTTTGATACATTTTATCGTTCTTTCATCTTATCTATTCCATTTTCGAATGATATCAGCGGTTTTATTCGCTTTTCTTTCCTGCATTTTAAAATTAGTATCATTATAACATTAAAAAACACAATGTAAAGGAGAAGAATCATGATTGAAAAAATTACTGATGTGAAACTGAATGTCCGTCCGGTGTTTATCGGCCTTGTACACCAGTACTACTATGAAGGGCCATGCCGTTTCGGAAAAGGCGAAGAACTTGAGAAAGACTATGATGTATTTATGAACTCCGAGCTGTACCGCCAGTTCCAGAAAGATGTTGCAGAAAACATGCCACTGGACGCAGTCAATATGATGGAGCCAATCTATGTAGAGCGTGATGACTGGTTTTTAACAGACGAAGACATGTTCCGCACAATGGCAAAAGATATTGACCAGGTTGATTACTACCTGTTTTCCTTCGGTATCGGCCGTGGCGACATTTATCTGGAGTTTGCTCAGAGATATCGCAAACCGCAGGGCGTTATGCCAGCTCAGTGCTGTGAGGCAACTGTAAATACTTCCGCTGTCCGCGCAAGAGGTCTGGAAGCTTATGCATACCGCAGCTGGGAAGAATTAGGAAGACATATGCGTGTATTAAGAGCGAGAAAAGCACTGGCAAGCACCCGTGTTATGGTTGTGACTCGTTTCAACTCCTCCCGCTCCTTCAGTTCTTCCGACAACCTGGTAGATCTGAATTACGTAACAGAAAAATTCGGTGTACAGTTCCGTTATCAGAACTTCCACGAACTGATGGATATGCTGACAGTCAGAGATCCGAAGACAAACCCGACACTTCCGGGACGTGAAGCATGCAATCTGACAGAGGAAGATATGAAAGAAGTTGAGCGTCTGGCAGACGAGCTGATCGCCGGTGCCAAAGAGGTCCGCATGGAACGTGAGATGCTTGAAAAATCCTTAAAGGGATATGTATTAGTCCGGAAACTGCTTGATCGCAACGGATGTAACGCATACACCATGCCATGTCCGGACTGCTGTTCCACAAGAAGATTAAACCATGATCAGCTTACTTTCTGTCTGACACATTCTCTGAACAACGAGAATCAGGTTCCTTCCTCCTGTGAGATGGATATCAACTCCGTACTGGCTATGGCAATCATGGAAAACCTGTCTGACAAAGCAGTTTACATGGGTAACTCCAATCCGGTACTGTACCGCGACGGCAAAATGGTTACTATGCAGGGATTCGGTCAGGATCAGCTGGCAGCTGCTACCGATGAGCGTGATGATCTGTATCTGGTATTCCACTCCACTCCAAACCGTAAACTGCACGGTTACAAAGAGGAGTCTAAAGCAGAGTACAGCCTTGCTCCATTTGCAAACGACCAGGGATTCGGTGCAACTATCCGTTATGACTTTACACAGGATGCAGGTCAGGAAGTAACTCTGCTTCGTATCTCACCGGATGCGAAAAAGCTGTTTGCAGCAAAAGGAACCATCCTTGCAGGTTCCGGTGCAGAGCGCACAAACTGTGACGAAGGATTTTTCATGAAAATTGCAAACCAGGAAGACTTCTTCTACAAACATATTAATTTTGGTAATCACCTGGTTGTTACATACGGCGATTACATTAAGGAATTACAGCTTCTCGGTGAGAGCCTCGGACTGGAAGTTGTAACAGCCTAGATCAAGCCGAACGCACATGAGACTTGAATTTATGATTATCTGACAGAAAGAGGAACGAGCAATGTCCATCATCAAGAAAAAAAGCGGACTTCTTATGTATCAGAAAAAGTCTGCTGAATATATGGAAAAATTAAAAACCACGCCTTATCCGGACTGGGAATCTCTGCATCAGGATCTGTACGGATTTATCCTGAGCAAATATATACTGCTTGGTGATGTCACTGATATTTATGATCTGACAGAACTTGCTGAATTAAGTGTCGCAAAAACTATTCAGATGCCAAAAGAAGACAGTAAACAGTTGGATGGCGCACATTCCTGTGAGGGAACCACCTCCGCCATGAATAAGAAAGTACTGCTTCTCATGGCTCTGCAAAAGGGGCTGAATATAAAATTTTCAGCACAAAAGACTGCTGATCTGACAGATACCCGGCTCATTGCACAGGAAGTCTGGAAATTACTTAACTTATAAAAACCAAATAAATACCAAAACCATTATATTGCAGAGATACACAGAAAAATATGTCATGCATTGCATGACGTGCATCTCGCAACAAGAATGCCGAGGGCATTCTTGAATTTCTTGAAACACAATGTGTCTCCACCAGAGGCAGATTGTGTTTCTTACGCTAAGGGAAAGCCTAGTGTTTTACTGGGAGAAAGGTCAAAAAATGAAAAAAAGGAATAAAAACGAATTATTTAATTTCGGAAAAGGTTGGGGAACCATTATTTTCTGTCTGCTGATGTTCTGGTTTTACGCCGGAATGGTAAATGACAGTTCCAATGTTGTCGCTCCTGCAGTTGCAGAAAAACTTGGCATTCCTGCCGGTAATGTATTAAATATGGGTACTGTGGCTGCCATGGTCGGCGTCATCTTCTTCTTCGTCATGGGTGCGGTAAACCGTAAGATCGGACCGCGTGTGACAAGTTTTATCTGTCTGATCCTTGGTGGTGTCGGATACTTCGGCATGGGACATGCCAACAGCCTGGCTCAGTATGCCATCGCATTATGTATCTGTACCATCGGATGTATGAGTGCCGGTTATATTTCCGGCGGTGCTTTTGTGGCACAGTGGTTTCCTAAGAAAAAAGGTATCGTTATGGGTTACACAACCATGGGCCACAACATGTCCACCGGTTTCTTTGTACCGCTGATCACTATGCTGGTTGCCAGAATGGGTGTTACAAATGCTGTTGTATTTCCGGTAATTTTAATTGTGATCCTCGCCTTTGTCGGACTTGTATTTATGAGAAATACTCCGCAGGAACGCGGCATTAACCCAGATAACGTATCTGATGAAGAATATCAGAAAGAATATTTTAACGAAGAAATTGATGAAGATGGCGGCTGGACAATAAAGAAATTATTCTCCAAGAAAACATTCTGGCTGGTTGCAGTTGCTTCCGGAGGATTCCAGTTTGTATCTACCATCATTATTACACAGCTTGTTGTTCGTAACCAGGAAGTAGGATTTACACAGGCTCAGGCACTTACCATTATGACAATCCTTGCCTTCGCCGGTATCGTCGGTTCCTGGATCATCGGTGCTATGGATCAGAAACTCGGCACAAAGAAAACCATGATTTTCTTTGGTATCTGGTATGCAGTTGCCCTGCTTCTGGAAGTTACCGAAAAACGTCCGCTGGTCATCGTTTTCCTGATCATGTTCGCACTGGCTCTGGGCGGTTCCGCAAACTTTACAACTTCCCTGCCTGCAGCTGTATTCGGACGTCATGGATTTAAAAAGGTAAACTCCGTACTTTTCCCGATTCAGGCACTGGTATCTTCTTTCGGATTCTGTGTCAATGGAAATGTATTAAACGCAACCGGAAATCTGCGTATGTCTTATGTCATTGCAGCCATTGCTTCTATCGTTGTCGTTATCATTGTACTTTTCATCAATGAGCATCAGTACAATCGTGATTTTATGACCGAAAGCGAAGCGGAAGCATTTACAAAAGAATTGCAGAAATAAATATCAACACATAGGATAGGTAATAAACAGCCAGTACCGACTTATATAGCCGGCATTGGCAGAAAGAGAGTACAACATGACAGAACAACGACTTTCCGTCGCAGAAGAACAGGCAGAATTTATTAATGATTTTAACGAAATTGATGACTGGATGATGCAGTACAGCTGTCTGTTGGAATTAACCGCAGACATGGAACCGGTGTCAGATGAGGAAAAAAATGAGCAAAATAAAATCTCCGGCTGTCAGGCCGATCTGTGGATCATCCTTTCCTTTGAAAACGGAATTGTTCACATCCGTGCCGACAGTGATTCTCTGATCGTGAAAGGCATTGTCGCTGTCATCGTTGCCCTTTTTGACAAACGTACCCCGCAGGAAATCTGCGGGGCACATATTGATTTTCTTGAAAAAACTCCGTTAAAAGAACAGATCTCCACGGATCGTTTTCACGGAATGCAGACTGTGATCCGTAAAATCCAGGATTACAGTACTTCTCTGACGCAAATATAAACCATATACGCGGCATAGACAGCAAGCATACTCACACCGCCTGCCCGTGTCAGAAGCTGCTTTTTCCATACAAGAGCCATAATATATACGCTGACAATCACCAATATCACAATATCGATCAGATTATTCATGTTCATTGCAATCGGGCTGATCGCGGATGCAAGTCCACCTACCAGCAATATATTGAAAATATTGGAGCCAATGACGTTTCCAAGTGCCATTCCAGCCTGATTTTTCTTTGCAGCAACCACAGATGTCACAAGCTCCGGAAGAGATGTTCCAATAGAACAGATTGTCAGGCCGATCAACGTCTCACTCAGTCCAAATCCGCGGGCAATTGTTTCCGAGCAATTTACAACAACCTGTCCGCCGATCACAATTGCTACCAGACCTCCACCAATAAATACAAGACATTTCCATAACGGAAGATCTTTGATTTCTTCTTCTTCGACCACTTCTCCTGCTTTTCTCGTATTTCTGGCAATCCGAACCATACCATACAAAAATACTGCAAAAAGCACAACCAGAATGATACCGTCCACATGTCCGACTTTCATTCCGATCACTCCCATAATTCCGATGATCACAGCAACCAGTACAGAAAACGGAAACTCTCTTTTTAATGTCTCCTTTTTTATCTCCAGTGGCTGAAATAAGGCGCAGACGCCGCATACTACCAGCAGGTTAAAAATATTTGATCCGATGACGTTACTGATGGCCATTCCATTACTTCCATGTAAGGATGCGGAAATACTGACTGCACATTCCGGTGCACTCGTCCCCATAGCCACAATTGTCATACCGATGATAAAAACCGGAACATTAAATTTCTTTGCAACAGAACCACTGCCTTCCACAAAGAAATCTGCGCCCTTAACCAACAGTACAAATCCAATAATGACACCTACAATTGCTAATATCATATCTATCTTCCTTTCTTACGTAAAGCGGACATTCGCAATCCGCTTTCCCTACTTGCTCATGAATGCAGTCGCTTTGTGTTCTTCTGCGTTCATGTTATTTCACTATATACTGCATCTTATCTATTCTATCACGTTTCTGCTGATTCTATATTCCATATTGTTTTCCACAATATTCCTTTTCATTCAGCGTTACTGTTCACACGCGCCATTCATCCTAAAATTCCAAGATGTTCGATTAAGATTTTCACACCGATCCCGATCAGTATAATGCCACCCAGAATCGTTGCCTTATCCTTGAATTTGCTTCCAAATACATTTCCGATCAGCACACCTGCGATTGTAAAGCAAAAGGTAATGCATCCGATGATTGTTACCGATGTGATCAGTCTCACCTGCAGAAAAGCAAATGTGATACCGATCGCCAGTGCATCGATACTTGTGGCAATTGCCAGCAGGAAAAATTCTCTCAGATCGATCCGCACACTGTCCTCCGGACAGACTTCTTCGTTTTCTCCTTTTTCTTTGATCACATCCAGGATCATTTTTCCACCAATCAGTGCAAGCAGTATAAATGCGATCCAATGATCAATAGCCGTAATATAAGACTGGAACTGACTTCCAAGAAGCCATCCCAATGCCGGCATCAACGCCTGAAATCCTCCAAAAAATACTGCCAGCACAAACATATACTTTTTATCTACTTTTCGCATGCTCAAGCCTTTACAGACAGATACCGCAAAGGCATCCATAGAAAGACCGACACCGATCAGTGCCAATTCCAAGTAACCCATAATTCTATTTCCTCCATAATGTATGATTTAACTACTCGCATAAGGGAATCATTTCCTGTCAAACAAGAAAGTGTGCTATCACACACTTACGCGTTTAAAATTGTCAATAGCACATCTTTCTTGCCCGCGCCGAGCACGCTTGCGAAGCAAGAATCTCTTCTCGTGCGAGTGCGCATCGTTTGCACGAAGTGCTTTTGTTTGATAGGAAATTCATCGTAATTTCCTATCAAACGAAAAAAGAGACCCAGGTATGCCATAGAATCAAATAATAATCCTTATGACATACATGAGTCTCATTCATTAAGATTTGCCAGATTATCCTAAAAATGATAAACAGGTTGTTGACAAATCACACAATTCTTACTGTGCAAACTACTCCCTCACGAAGTTCTTTCAACTATAGCGTAATGAGGATGATTTGTCAATGTTTTTATCCGTTTTATTATAAAACGACATCAAAAACCGTTCCTCCGGACGGATTAGAGCTGACCGTAATGCTGCCATCATGCACACGCACGATTTCTCGGACCAGGGCCAGTCCAAGTCCTACACCGCCAAGTTCCCGGCTTCTGGATTTATCCACGCGAAAGAATGGTTCAAACACGCGCTCCTTAAGTTCTTCCGGGATTCCGCTCCCCGTATCCTCCACGGACAAATGAACATGGTTTTCCTCCTGGTCTGCAGTTACTGTAACCTGCCCGCCGAAATGATTATACTTTATGGCATTCTCAACAAGATTGTATACCATCCTGTAAATAAGAATATCACTTCCCCGCATCGTTATATTTTTACAGTTTTCAACCAGTGTTATATTTTTTTCCTGTGCGAGCGGTTCCAAATCTGCCAAAACCTCATCCACAAGAGCATCCACTGCAATTACTTCATCCCGCCCCACAGTCTGAAGTTCACTCATGTCAAGAAGCGTCTTTACCATTTTGTTGAGTCTGTCGTTCTGTTCGGTAACCATTTTTATTGTTTGCATAGTATCTGCATCATTTCCCGGATGCCGGGTTGCATTATATAAATCAAGCTGTACCTGCATCAGAGACAACGGCGTTCTGAGCTCATGCGCTGCATTTGCGGTAAATTGTCTCTGTATCTCAAATGCATCCGAGAGACGCGTAAGCATCTTGTTGTACGAAATACTAAGCTGATTAAGTTCTTTCACTTTGTTTTCTTCTATTTGTGAATCGGCCAGATTCTGTGCCTCTACCTCCTCGATTTTATCAGAAAACTCCCGGATTGGTCTGAGAGCATGCCCACTGATAAAATAGGTGACTACCCCACCCATAAGCGCCAGCACGCCTGAGATTATAAAACTGTTTCTTTTATAGTCAGCTTTATTATTGTACACCTGCAGGGAAAAGTCACTTGCAAACTCATCCCACTTATCCTCAGGAATGCTGATATATATTTCATCCGAATTATTTTCATTATCATCTTCCTGAGCATCAACAGCCTCTTGCAGGGAGTCGATATAATACACACCATTTTTATAGACAAACATGGTCAGGCAGCCACATATGACTGCAATATATAATGTAATGATACAGGTCAGTCTCCACTGCAGCGACATTTTTTTCATCGATCGAACTCCTCTCGTATTTTATAGCCCTCACCCACCTTGTTCAAAATCGGGTCATATTCCAGCACAGCCTTAAGCTTTCTTCTAAGGGAAGACATATGCACCCGGATGGATCCACTAAAACTGTCCGCGGTTGCATCCCAGACATGCTCGATCAGTTCCTCCTGGCTCACCGGTCTGCCCAGATTCAGAAGCAAATATTCCAAAATACCACTTTCTTTTCTTGTCAGAGAGATCCGTTGTCCTTTTGCATATGCCTCGCGTTTTACCGTATCAAACCTTATCTCGCCACTTTCCAGACATACATTCTTCTGCACAAATTTTCTTCTTGTCAGACTTCTGATGCGTGCCTCAAGCTCCTGCAGATGGAATGGTTTTTCCATATAATCATTTGCTCCTGCATCCAGTCCTTCCACTTTATCTGCAATCTGTCCTCTTGCCGATAATATGAGAACCTTTGTCTCCTCATTTCTCTGTCTGAGTTCCTTCAGGATCTCCATTCCATCCATCCCGGGCAGATTCAGATCCAGAACGATCAGATCATAATTCTCCACCAGAATACATTCAAAAGCCTCTTCCCCATCATAGCAGGTATCCACTTCATATCCGGCATCATACAGGCTTTTTGCAACCGTGTCACATATTTGTTTTTCATCTTCAACTATTAATAATCTCAAAATGCATTCACCTGTTTCTTAACAAAGATTTTACAACAGCTATTGTATAATACCAAAGTCAGCTGGTCAATAAATACAACAAACAAAGGAGCAACAATATCTTGAAATGCAAAAAAATAGGTCAAATGTTTGTGCTCATCGCAGGAATCACTATGGTGAGCTATGGTGCGATCCGTGGGGAAGCAGCTACTGTGCTTGGGAAAGCAATAAAATTATGTCTGGAGTGTGTCGGAATTGGATAAGAAAAAGAAATTACGATCAAAAAAAATAGCCGGAATACGTGGATGGATACAGGCAGTTGCCACGCTGTTTACCAATATCCACATTCCAAATTTATTTAAGGGCAAAATTTATCAGGGGAATGTGAAAGCAGTATGTGTACCGGGATTAAACTGTTATTCCTGTCCCGCTGCAACGGGAGCATGTCCGATCGGTGCCTTTCAGGCGGTCGTTGGATCATCCAGATTTAAATTTTCATACTACATCACCGGCTTTTTTATTTTACTCGGTGTGACACTTGGAAGATTTATATGTGGTTTTTTGTGTCCCTTTGGATGGTTTCAGGATCTGCTTCATAAAATCCCCGGGAAAAAGTTTTCAACAGCCCGATTGAAGCCACTCAGATACCTGAAATACATCATCCTTATTGTTTTCGTTATCCTTCTGCCGATGCTTGTAACGAACTCAATCGGAATGGGAGACCCGTTCTTCTGTAAATACATTTGTCCACAGGGTGTTCTGGAGGGAGCTATCCCACTTTCACTTGGAAACGCTGCGATACGGTCTGCACTGGGAACTCTTTTTTCCTTTAAATGCCTTATTTTAATTACGGTTGTTGTACTAAGTATTTTGTTTTACAGACCTTTCTGTAAATGGATCTGTCCTCTTGGTGCAATCTACTCATTGTTTAATAAGATAAGCTTTCTTACGATCAAAGTTGAGGACAGCAAATGTGTCGGATGTAATCAATGTGTAAGCGCATGTAAAATGGATGTGGATGTATGTAAGACGCCAGATCATCCGGAATGCATACGATGCGGAGCCTGTATAAAGGCTTGTCCGAAAGATGCCATCCACTATCAGTTTATGGGAAAAACCTGTCAGAAAAAGAAGCACAACATCCAGTAACAGACAACCGGTAACTACGTGTAGAGTGCAGTGATTCTGAGAAGAATATGTCAGCTTTCACTGACCAGAATCACGCACCAAGTCTCACGTGCGTTCGACTTGAATCTTTGCAGAATCACTGCACATCATATCATTACGAAAAGGAGCAATTACTCATGAAAACAAAAAGATCTTTATTACTTATTTTTACACTCTGCGCAGCATTATCACTTACTGCATGTAACGGAAAACAACCAGCAAACACGGAAAAACCGCAGGATACACAGACAGAATCCAGCGCAGCCTCTTCTGATGATTCCAGTTCGGAACTTGATGATTTATATCAGCAGGAAAACCAGCTCTTTGCAGATCATAAAGATGTATGGGATAAGGCATTTGGCATGATGAATAAAAGCACTGCTGACCCGAGTGGAAATTATGCTGATTATCTGGCAGGAACTGTGGAATCAAACAAAGACTCCTTCACAGAGGATGAGCTGAAAATACTTAATGATGATATTGAAACGATCAGAAAAATTGAAGAAAAAATTGATGCAATCGAAAAGAAAAATGCTGCATCCGACAGCAACAACGAGAAAAACAATTCCGACGATGTATGTCCTTTCAAAGATTTTTCCGCGAAGGATTTCGATGGCAATTCTGTTGATGAGAGCCTTTTTTCTCAAAACGCAGTAACTGTCGTTAATTTCTGGTTTACCGGATGCAAGCCTTGTGTTGCAGAATTATCTAAACTTAACGAGTTAAACGATGCCATCAAAGCATCTGGTGGTGAAGTAGTAGGAATCAACACAGAAACCTTTGACGGAAACGAAACCGCTATAAAAGAAGCGGCAGATGTCCTGAAAAGCCAGGGTGCCAAATATCGCAATCTTTCCGTTGATTCTACTTCCGATGCAGGCAAATATGCCTCCGACATTATGGCATTTCCTACCACAATCCTGGTCGACAGAAATGGCAATATTGTAGGTGAGCCTATGCTTGGTGGAATTGATGATCAGGAAAACTATGATACTTTGATGAAACAGATTCAGTCTGTCATTGATGCAGACAGTGCGAATAAATAATCCTGTTCATGGAAATATATAGTGTAGACTTTGAAAGAAGCTGTCTCTCATACGAAAGACAGCTTCTCTTATTTTTTCTAAATCTTGTGATTATAAATGATTAGATGTTGGGGGCAAAAGATGCCTTACGAATTGTTCCGTACTTCGTACTCCCACAATTCTACCCATGATTATAAAATATCAATATACTCCCCTGCAAGTGCTTTATTCATACTGCGCACTGCACAGAATTTACCACACATACTACATGTGTCACTGTGATCTTCTTCCGGACTTCTGCTGTCACGGATGGCTTTTGCAGTCTCCGGATCCAGTGCACATGCATACTGTGCATCCCAGTCAAGTTTCTGACGGGCCTCTGCCATCTTGTCATCGATATCACGGGCTCCAGGAACACCTTTTGCAATATCTGCTGCATGCGCTGCAATTTTAGATGCGATAATTCCCTGTTTTACATCTTCTACGTTTGGAAGTGCCAGATGCTCTGCCGGTGTGACATAGCAAAGGAATGCTGCTCCACTCATTGCTGCAACTGCTCCACCGATGGCACTTGTAATATGGTCATATCCCGGTGCGATATCGGTTACGATCGGTCCTAATACATAGAACGGTGCGCCCATGCAGATACTCTGCTGTACTTTCATATTTGCAGCTACCTGATCAAGCGGCACGTGACCCGGGCCTTCTACCATAACCTGTACGTTGTGATCCCATGCTCTTTTCGTCAGTTCTCCAAGTCTTACCAGCTCTTCAATCTGACATACGTCTGTGGCATCTGCCAGGCAACCCGGTCTGCAGGCATCACCCAGAGAAACCGTCACATCGTATTCTTCACAAATATCAAGGATTTCATCATAATACTCGTAAAACGGATTTTCCTCTCCGGTCATGCTCATCCATGCAAATACCAGACTTCCGCCACGGCTTACGATGTTCATTTTACGTTTATGTTTTTTGATCTGTTCAATGGTCTTTCTTGTAATTCCACAGTGGAGTGTCACAAAATCCACTCCATCTTCGGCATGCATCCGAATGACATCAATGAAATCTTTGGCTGTCAATGTAGCCAGATCTCTCTGATAATGGATGACGCTGTCATAAACCGGAACGGTACCAATCATGGCCGGACATTCACTTGTCAGCTTTCTTCTGAATGGCTGGGTATTTCCGTGGCTGGACAGATCCATGATCGCCTCAGCGCCCAGATTTACCGCGCTCATTACTTTCTGCATCTCGATATCGTAATCTTTACAGTCTCTGGAAACTCCCAGATTTACGTTGATCTTGGTACGCAGCATGCTGCCGACTCCCTCCGGATTCAAGCAGGTATGGTTCCTGTTTGCGCAGATGGCTACTTTTCCCTCTGCTACCAGCTTCATCAGCGCCTCGGACGTCATATGTTCTTTCTTCGCAACAGCCTCAATCTCCGGTGTCACGATTCCTTTTCTTGCTGCGTCCATCTGTGTTGTGTAATTTCTCATCTTATTCTCCTTCTTCCATTTTATGGATTTTCATAACAACTCTGGTGGCAGATTGCCTTTTTAGGCAGAGTTGTTTTCACAACATTTTTCTTATGCGACAGAAGGTGGTGCTCCCAATCTGCCGCTATGCATTACCTATTTTGCATTACCTTTCACTCATCACATGTAGTAAAACGGACATTTTCAATCCGCTTTCGCTACTTGCGCATACTTGCATGCGTATTTTCTTATTTTTATTGGCTCATTTTCATTTCTTTTTTCGCCGAATGTCTGTACATACTGATCACGCCGCCTTTCTGCAGCGCAGTTACCAGAAAATATGCAAGGATACTTCCTACTACTGTGGAAACAAGAAATGGCACAATGTATACAAACAAACCTCCCGGATTCAATCCCATCATCAGTTTTGCAACGGGATACGCAGCCAGACCGCCAAGAATTCCGGTTCCGGATGCCTCTGCGATACAGGTCAGCCACAGTTTTCGGAATGCCATATAAGCCAGACCACAGCATAATGCGCCGATCATACTTCCCGGAAATGCCATCAGGCTTCCCAGTCCCAGCAGATTACGGATCAGGCTTGCACAAAATGCAATGCCGACGCCCCATCCCGGGCCAAGCACAACCGCTGCCAGAATATTTACCATATGCTGCACCGGTGCACATTTGCTTCCAAAAATCGGGAAACTGAGCAGGCTTCCTACCACAGCAACTGCTGTCAGAACACCCGCCATCGCAAGTTTTTTCACTGTGTCACTCTGTTTCATTTTCTCTTAACCTCCTTTTCAACTCTCTTCTTTTTACGAATCTTCTGTCACGAAATGAGTTTTCTTTTATAAGTCTCCTCATACTGACCAGAATCGTATCTTAAGTCTCACATATGTTTGACTCTACTTTTCTGTGGACTTCTCACCCACAAGTTTGCCAATGATCACGCAGATTACAATGGTGATCACCATGTCCGGCAATGTATTTCCAACCGGCAGATCCACCCGCATGAGCAGTCGATAAAGTACAAAACCGATCACCCAGATGATGAGATTACGCCAGTCGAAAGCGTTTTTACGTCTGTCCCTGTGTAACAGGAAGAAATCTGCGATCTGAATCGCAATCATCGGTGCAAATACCGATCCAATCAGATACAGAAAGTCTGTAATATCGTCCATCGAGAACAAAATCGCTCCCACCGTTCCAATGATCGTCACCACAATAGCTGCGTATTTTCCTTTGATCTTACTGAAAATGGATTCGCTGGAAATGCCGGCGGAATAAGCATCCAGAAACGTGGTAGTAACCGTGGAAAATACAATGATCAACAGGCCGGCAATACTGAGTCCCGCTTTCAGCAAAATCTGTGCGATATCGGATTCACCGGTAAACAACGCTGCACCCATTCCAATGACGTACATCCAGCAGCTCACGATACCGTATACAATGGCACTGACCGCCGTTGCTTTCACCGGCTTTTCTGCTTCTCTGGTGTAATCACTGATCAAAGGAAGCCAGGAAAGTGGCATCGCTACTGCAAGTTCCACCGCTGCGCCAAAAGAAAGACTGTCATCTGCGGTGCTTTGAATGACATTTCCGTCAAAGAAAATCACTTTACACAAAACCAGTGTAAGAATAAACAGCAATATCATCGCTGCCGTATTGATTTTTCCAAGATTTGTGATGCCGATCAAAATCCATACAACGATCAGCGCACCAATGATCAGACACCAGAGCCATCTTCCGGTCGAAACCATGCCATCTACTGCCAGTGCTCCATCGTAGATCATGATAGCGGTCCATCCTACCAGCTGAAGGACATTTAAAATGGCAAAAAACTGACCGCCTTTATTTCCAAAGCTGCTCTTTACCGTCTCCATGGCGCTGAGTCGGCTTTTTCCACCGATCACGCCTGCCAGAAACAGCATGACACATCCGATGACATGACCAATCAAAATCGCAGCCAGACCTTTCTGAAATCCAAGAGAAGAAAAATAGGTTCCTGTCAGGATTTCAGCAATGGACACGCCGGCCCCAAACCAGATCAGGCCGTTTTCCAGAAGGGAAGTTCTCTTTTCCATCACTTACTCCCCCTGTTCTTTCGTAAATTCATTTTCAATGGCAAAACCATGATCCATCGGGCCGCTGCCTGCACCCAAATCCAGCATGGCTGCCAGTGCGCTGGAAATATACTCTTTTGCACGTTCCACTGCTGTCTGCAGATCATAGCCTTTGGCCAGATTAGAAGCGATGGCAGAAGAAAGTGTACATCCGGTTCCATGGGTATTCGGATTATCAATGCGCTTGCCTTTAAACCAGTGATAGTTACCCTCTGCAAAAAGCAGATCATTGGCATCATTTAACTGATGTCCACCCTTGCAAAGCACTGCACAGTCGTATTCTTTTGAAATCAGCTCTGCTGCTTTGATCATATCTTCGGCACTTTTGATTTCCAGCCCCGTCAGCACTTCTGCTTCCGGAATGTTCGGCGTCAGCACTGTAGCAAGTGAAAATAATTTCTGTTTTAAAGTATCAATAGCATCCTCGCTGATAAGCCGTGCTCCGCTGGTCGCTACCATGACCGGATCCACCACGATATTTTTTGCCTGATACTGCTCCAGTTTTTCAGCGATCACAGAAATCAGTTCTTTTTCAGAAACCATACCTATCTTAACCGCATCCGGAAAAATATCTGTAAAAATGCAATCAAGCTCCTGCCCCAGAAACTCCGGCGTTGCATTTAAGATTCCCATGACACCGGTTGTGTTCTGGGCGGTCAGGGCAGTGATCGCACTCATGGCATATACGCCATTTGCCATCATTGTCTTGATATCTGCCTGAATGCCGGCGCCTCCGCTGGAATCACTTCCGGCGATCGTTACTGCTGTTTTCATATACTTCATCACCTCTCCTTCGTTTTCCATTTCGTAAAGCGCAACTAGTTACAGATCCATCCAGTATTGCCGGAATTCCAGCAATGAAGTCAAATACAGCTCCCCGGTCTGACGCACGCCTTCCTGATCGGTCTCACCGTCAGCATCGTATACGCCAATTGCTCGAAAACCTGCATTCTTTGCAGTTTTCAATGCATAGAGAGAATCTTCAAAAACCAGTGTTTCTTCTGGTTTTGTGCCAAGACTATTTGCTGCCAGCTGATAAATCACCGGTTCATGTTTGCTGACGCCTACTTCTCCGGTAGTATAAATCTGCTGCAGATAATCATACAGACCATTTCGCTGCAATGCCTTCGTCACATGCTCCCGCGGACTGGAAGTTGCCGCGATCATTTTTACAGCCTGATCCTGCAAAAACTGCAACAGTTCTCTCGCACCTTCTTTGGGCTGCACTTCGTAAAAATAAAAGTCCCGGATCATCTGCTCAATCCCATTTAAAATTTCCTGTGGTGTATCCGGAAGCTGATACTTTGCTTTCAGATAATCCGCACCCTGCTCCATGCTCATGGAAAACAGGATCTGACTCAAGCCTGCTTCTGGCTGAATACCACATTTTTGCAGATACCGAACTCCAAGGTCATTCCAGACTGCCATGGAATCCAGTAATACGCCATCCAGATCAAAAATTGCTCCGCAGATTACATTTTTTTGAACTTCCTTTTTCTGCATCATATTCCATTGAAGCACATCTTTTTGCCCTGTATCTTTCCGCTCCAAATTTTTCTGCATTACCTTTTTGTGAATCATGCCTTCACCATTTCTGTCGTAGCAGTTTTCAGATCTTGTGCTGCTTTTCTGATATCCGGCTGCGCATAGATCGCACTGATCACTGCAATACCGCAAATACCACTTCCAGCCAGTGTGGACACATTTTCCTGTGTGATGCCGCCGATGGCAATAACAGGAATGGATACTGCTTCACAGATTGCTTTCAACGTCTCATGCGGCACCTCTGTTGCATCATCCTTAGAACCGGTTGGAAAGACTGCACCAACACCCAGATAATCCGCACCGTGTTTTTCTGCCAGAATTGCCTGCTCTACTGTCTGAGCTGACACACCGATGATCTTATCCGGGCCTAATTTTGCACGGACATCCCCGGCTTCCATATCACTCTGTCCCACATGCACACCATCTGCATCCATGGCCAGTGCGATATCCACATTGTCATTAATGATAAACGGTACATTATATTCACGGCAAAGCATCTGTAAATCCTTTGCCTCTTCCATAAAATGCACTTCATCCAGCTTTTTTTCTCTTAACTGTACAAAGGTTACTCCACCATCCAGACTTTCTTTTACTACAGAATGTAAGGTTCTGCCATTTAACCAGTGACTGTCTGTCACCGCATATAAAAGTAACTGATCCTTTGTCAATGTATTTCTATCGAATTTCATATTTTGCCCCCTGATCTAACATCTGTGCGCTCATGTTGTAAATGGCATCAATGATACGATTACGATATGTAGAATTTCCATCGCCAACCTGCATGTTGCTCCAACCGATCTCTCCTGCAAGTCCCATGACACAGACCGCTGCTGCTGCCGCTTCCAGTTTGTTATCCGGATTTGCTGTAATATATGCTGTCATCACGCCGGATAACTGACAGCCGGTTCCCGTGATTTTTCCCATCTCCGGTCTGCCGTTGCGGATGACATAGCATTTTTCTCCGTCGCTCACCAGATCAATCGCTCCGGTGATGGCTACGATAGAACCGCTCTGTTTCGCAAAATCTTTGACAAATGCAACTGCCTGATCCAAAGTATCCTCTGTCACTGCATCTGCCACATCTGCATCGACACCTTTTGTGGTGCCACTGCCAGAAGCCAGTGTCTTAATCTCAGAAATATTGCCGCGAATCACGGTCGGATGTAAGTTTTCCATCAGTTCGATGGCCGTATTCGTACGAAGTGTGGATGCACCTGCGCCAACCGGATCAAGTAAAACCGGATGTCCCAGCTCATTTGCACGTTTTCCTGCAAGCAGCATTCCTGCGATCGTGCGTTTATTTAATGTACCGATATTGATATTCAGACCTCCACAGATGGATGTGATTTCTTCTACTTCCTCTGCTTCATCTGCCATGATCGGGCTTCCGCCACAGGCTAATAATACATTTGCCACATCATTTACAGTGACATAATTCGTAATGTTGTGTACCAAAGGTACCTGTCTTCTTACATTTTCCAGACATGTTCCTAACATCTTATTTTTCTCCTTAATATAAAATAACAGCTTAAAAGCAGGGCTCGTTTTTGTTTGCACAGATTTTGTGCAAGCAAAAACGGATATACCAAAATCGGTATATCCGCTTAATAAACAATATAAAAAATACTGCATCCGCTATATCCCTACGTTGGCATTACCCAAATCAGGTTACGGGTCCAGACCACTTAGTCCGCTCTCAGCCTGCTATCGGCAAGCTCCCCTTTTATCCTATTCTTTTGTCATGTTTTACCAAACATCCAACTGACAATTATCTGACGCTTTTGTTCAGACTTCTTCTGTTGACTGACGATATTATAACACTGTATTTTTCGAATTACAATATTTTTTGCTGTATTTATTTGGCATCATTCCACAGACAGTGTTACAGTCTCTTATTTTTTCTTTTTCCGGATATGAATTTCAGGAATCGCCACTGATTCATACGTGATCGATTCTTTTTCTTCCTCATCCTCTTCTTCCACTTCCGGCTCAGTATGAACCTCCGGAACAGCAAGGTTTTCGTATTTTACATCATAGGCTTCATGTGTTGTTTTCTTTTTGTTCTGTTGTTTTTTCTTTTTCCAAAACATTGCGCATCTCCTGAATATGTGATTATTTTAATAACGATTCAACGCTCTTATACACAAAATTGTCTACCCTGTTTTTTTCATGTTTGCCAGAAATCATTATAGCAGGTTTATAAAAAATGTAATGATAAGACTGTTCAAAAAATCTGCAAAAAGGCTTCCAATCAACGGAATGAGCAGATAAGCTTTTACGGATGGTGCGTATCGGTCGCAGATAGCCTGCATGTTTGCCATGGCATTCGGTGTCGCTCCCATACCAAATCCGCAGGTTCCGGCTGCAAGTACTGCCGCATCATAATCACGTCCCATAACGTTGAATACAATGAATCTGGCAAAGATAAACATCAAAAGTACCTGAACGGACAGCAGAATTACCAACGGTAATGCTAACGCTGCCAACTGCCACAATTTCAATGTGATCATAGCAATACCAAGGAACAGGGACAGACAGATACCGCCGATATCATTGATCTCACCCATATAAATTGTAAACTTTCCGGAATATTCACCAATATTTCTAAATAATGCTGCTGCGATCATGGCTCCAATATAAATTGGGAATGTCATGCCGGTTTTGGTCAGCAGCCAGGAAAATACGGTTCCAAGACCAATCGCCAGGATCAGCTGAAATACCGCTGTCGCATACATAGACGTATGACGGGTATGCTTTTTCTCATCTTCTACCAGAATACTGTCATCCTCTGCCACCGCTGTGGAAATCAGGTTCTTTTTCTCCACCAGTGATTTACCGATCGGACCCCCGATCAGGCTTCCTGTGATCAGGCCAAAGGTTGCTGCTGCCGTACAAAGTGTCGTTGCACCGGAAATATTAAAATCTTCCAGAACCGGTCCAAAAGCACCTGCTGTACCATGACCGCCGACCATTGGAATAGAGCCGGTACACAATCCGATCAACGGATCTAAGTTCAGAACTTTTGACATTCCTACTGCGAGAAAATTCTGGCAAAGGATCAGTCCTACAACCAGTCCCAAAAATACAACCAGCGATTTACCACCGCTTTTCAACACTTTAAGGTTCGCCTGAAAACCTACAGAAGTAAAGAAAAATACCATGCAGACTTCACGCAGCGTATCATCAAAGGAAACTTCTGCAATTCCTGTGGCGTACAGTACACAAGTCAGGATTGCAAAAAGCAATCCCCCGACAACTGGCGCCGGAATACAGAATTTTTCCAGAAAATTTATTTTTTTCTTTAAGAATTTACCAAGTAACAGAACCAGAACCGCGATGGCAAGGGTCTGATACATATTTAAATGTAGTTCCATAAAAATCCTTTCAAACTTGTCAGCAAGAATTACTCCGCATTTACCGTAATTCCGTGCTTCTCATAATAAGCGGCTGCCCCATCATGGAACGGGATCGTCACGTTTTGCGTCGCACTGGTTTCATCCATCTGCAAATTCAATGGCAGGGAATATTGAATATCCTGCACATGACTGAATAGTTGTTCTGTCAGATGTTCCACTGTTTTATCACTCAGTTCATCACTGACAAGCAGAAGTGATTTTACACCAACTGTCGTTGTTTCCTCGGATTGACCGCTGTATGTATACACCGGAATTGTATATAGCATATAAAAATCATATGCTGCCATCAGTTTCTGGATATGTGTCTCATCCATCGACAGCAGACGGATGCCACACTGACGGGTCAGCTCCTCAATTACAGTTGTCTGCACACCTGCGGTACAAAACATAGCATCAATTTTTCCAGAAACAAGAGCTTCTGCCGCCTGTGTATAATCCAGATTTTCACAGTCCACCAGTTCATTAGAAAGACCGTAAACTTCAAAAATCTGCTTGGCATTTCTCTCAGTTCCCGACTCTTCCTCACCGATACTTACCTTTTTTCCAAGCAGATCATCCACGCTGTGGATATCAGAATCTGCGCGGACAACAATCTGACAGGCCTCGGTATACAAAGCCGCTACCGCACTGTAGCCATGCAATGGTTTTTTATCAAAATCTCCGGTTCCATGATACGCATCATCCGTCAGATCTGCCTGTGCGATCGCCATCTGAATATAACCATCAGAAAGCAGACGGATATTTGCCGCAGAACCTGCAGTGGAACGCACAGAAAATTGCAAATTCTCATCATCCTGAGAAACTATCTGCGTGTACGCATTTGCAAATGCCGAATACATACCGCCCACAGCAGCTGAGCCAAAACGGATCGATGTAGCGGATGCATTTCCACAACCCACAGCAAAAACCAGAGAAAGACTTAAGAATAGTGTTACTATTTTTTTCATGAAATTTCTCCTTTAAAAGGCAGAGCGAACATAGAATTTACTATGCTGCTCTGCCTGTCTGTTACAATACTCTGATCTGATTGTTCCAATCTTACTCAAAGATAATTTTACGGTAGTTCTTTTTACCACGGCGTAATACAAAGTCCTCTTTGTTGATATCTTCCGGTTTGTAGGAAACTTCGATGGATGCGACTTTCTCGCCGTTTACAGCAACTCCGCCCTGCTGTACCGCACGACGTGCCTCAGAACGGGATGCACATAATCCGGAAGCAACCAGCAGACCCATGATGTCAATCTCGCCGTCACGCAGATTTTCTTCTGTGATAGTTGCAGTCGGCATATTTGCTGCATTTCCACCAGAGAACAGTGCACGTGCGCTCTCCTGTGCTTTTGCAGCTTCTTCCTCTCCGTGAACCAGTTTGGTCAGCTCAAATGCAAGGATTTCTTTTGCAGTATTTAACTGGCTTCCTTCCCATTTATCCATCTCATCGATCTGCTCTAACGGAAGGAAAGTCAGCATACGCAGGCATTTTAATACATCAGCATCGCCAACGTTTCTCCAATACTGGTAGAACTCAAATGGAGAAGTCTTCTCCGGGTCAAGCCATACAGCGCCGGACTGAGTTTTACCCATTTTTTTACCTTCAGAATTCAAAAGCAGTGTGATCGTCATCGCGCATGCATTTTTGCCAAGTTTACGACGGATCAGCTCTGTACCGCCAAGCATGTTGGACCACTGATCATCACCACCGAACTGCATGTTACAGCCGTATCTCTGGAATAACTCATAGAAATCATAACTCTGCATGATCATGTAGTTAAACTCCAGGAAGCTTAATCCACGCTCCATACGCTGTTTGTAGCACTCAGCGGAAAGCATACGGTTTACAGAGAAATGCGGTCCGATATCGCGCAGTACTTCGACATAATTTAAGTCAAGCAGCCAGTCTGCATTGTTTACCATCAATGCTTTACCCTCGGAAAAATCGATAAAACGGGACATCTGCTTTTTGAAACATTCGCAGTTGTGGTTGATTGTTTCTTTTGTCATCATCTGACGCATGTCAGTACGTCCGGACGGATCACCGATCATAGCTGTACCACCACCGATCAGTGCGATCGGTTTGTTTCCTGCCATCTGCAGTCTCTTCATCAGACACAGTGCCATGAAATGTCCTACATGAAGACTGTCTGCGGTCGGATCAAATCCGATGTAAAATGTTGCTTTTCCGTTATTGATTAATTCTTTGATCTCTTCTTCGTCTGTAACCTGGGCGATCAGACCACGGGCTACGAGTTCGTCATAAACTGTCATAATGTGCTCTCCTTCTTCATAATAAAAAACCCCATCCTAATGCACATGCATAAGGACGGGATAAAATCTCGTGTTACCACCTTAATTCACAGACCGCTCACACGATCCGCCTCACCAAGTATCTGACAATACTTCTGCAATATAACGGTTGCTCCCGGCGCAGCCTACTGATCATCAAAATTATTTCTGATAACGTTCAATGCGCAGCTTGTGAATGTATTCGGTATCAGTTTTCCATGCGCCTCTCACCACCCGGCAGCTCTCTGTATGTTCCGCTCATACTTACTTCTTTCAGTCATTGCTGTTACTATTTGCAATTGTCTTCACATGCCCATTATTATAAAAGTTACGTTTGGAAATGTCAATGTAAAGTTTTACAATAGCATAACCAGCGTTCCTGCCACGATCAGACACAAACCAACCACTGCTTTTTTCGTCAGATGCTCCTTAAATACAATGAAGGAAAACGCGATTGATACCAAAATACTCAGCTTGTCGATCGGCACGACTACGCTCGCCATTCCGTCATGCAGTGCCTTATAATAGCACAGCCAGGATCCGCCGGTTGCCAGACCGGACAAACAGATAAATCCAAGCTCATTTTTCGGAATTTCCCGGATTGTATGCTGTTTGCCTTTGACAAATACAACCACCCATGCCATCACCAGGACAACGCAGGTTCTGATGGCCGTTCCAAGGTTTGATTCCACGCCTTCGATGCCGACTTTTCCAAGGATAGCAGTCAGACTGGCAAACACGGTGGAAAGTAATGCATAAATCAGCCAGGAACGACTCTTTGGTTTCTCCGACTCATCTGTCACTTCCTTTTTCTGAATCATCATAAACGTACCGACACCGATCAGAAGCACCGCAATACCTTTCACCAGCGTGATCGGCTCACCAAGGAAAATAAAGGCAAGTATGATCGTCAGAATCGTGCTTGATTTGTCAATCGGCACAACTTTATTGACATCCCCCAGCTGTAATGCTTTGAAATAACACAGCCATGAGGCTCCCGTGGCCATACCGGATAAAACAAGAAAAATCCATGTCTTTCCACTTAAGGAGCCGATTGTTCCGATGGATCCTGTGATCAGCACCATGATCCAGGAAAAAATCAATACAACGATTGTTCGAATCGCGGTTGCCGCATCCGAATCCGTCTTTCTGATTCCGCATTTTGCAAGAATCGCTGTCAATCCCGCAAAAATCGCAGAACCAAATGCAAATAAAATCCACATAACTTCATCCCCGCTTTCTGCAGCTGTCGTATAAAATGCATGCACCCTGCTCTTTTTTAAAAATCCGATGTGCAACGTTTTACAATTTCGCATGGAACAACCTTATTTTGTTCTATTTGCTTTTGCTTTTCCAAGAGATCGATCATGTGCTCCACCGTCGTCCTGCAAAGCACATCCAACTTACTATCTACCGATGTCAGTTCCGGTTCGCAGCTCACAGCTACCAGCGAATCATTATATCCTATCACGGAAAGATCTTCCGGCACTTTCATCTCCTGTATTTTTGCATATTTCAATGCTCCGACTGCCATCATGTCATCCGTGGCAACCACACTGTCAAAATCCAGTGTTCTATTATATTCCAGAAGCATATTTTTCGTATACTCAATATCGTTTTTGCTCCGGAATTTCAACTGTCCGATCACAGGATAATCTGCATCTGTCAGTGCTGCCTCATATCCTTCTCTTTTCATTTTGCCGCTGAAAGAATCTGAATCATATAAAAACAGGATTTTTTTTCTTCCACGCCGGATCAATGCCCGTGTCACTTCATAGGTCGCGTGGTAATCATCGGCACATATACAATACACATTCTCTCCGCTGACACGTCCGTTAATCAGAAACACCGGCACCTGTGCAGCTGCTTCCCTTATATAATCCGTATCATATTCATCTCTTCCGGTTCCTGCATAAGTGGAACCTACCAATACCAGTGCATCAATACGTTTTGACAACAGCATATTGACATACTTTTCTTTCTCATCCTGTGCAAATCCGCTACAGCCAAGGATGCAATTATACCCATGTTCATGGAAGCTGCTTTCCAGATATGCAACTGCTCTTGCCATATAATTGTCTGCTATATTTGGGCATAAAATGCCTACTGTTTTCATAGAATCAAGTCCCAGACCTCTCGCAAAAACATTTGGCGTGTAATCATATTCCTTCATTACCGCAAGCACTTTCTGCTTTGTCTTTTCACTGACTTTCGGACTTCCATTAACTACGCGTGATACGGTTGCTATGGATACTCCCGCCAATTTTGCTATATCATAAATATTAACAGCCATATTTCTCCCTTATTAAAAATGTCTCTTTAAAATTTCCATAATACAGAAAGATACCGCTCAGGAATTTCCCATGCGGTATCTAATTGCGTTAGACTTATTATCATTTTCCATTTCTGATTGTGTGTATTCTATCACACAAAATCACTCCTGGTCAAATCTCAAATGCAAAATATTTTACAGCATTATCGTAAGAAATTCCCTTTACAATCTTCTCCAATGCTTTGTAATCTGCCGGATATTCTCCATTTTCAACCCAACCACCGATTAATTCACAGAGAATTCTCCGGAAATACTCATGTCTTGTATAAGACAAAAAGCTTCTGGAATCCGTCAACATTCCCACAAAATTAGATAACAGTCCAAGATTTGCCAGTGATGTCATCTGTGCTATCATTCCTGTTTTGTTATCATTGAACCACCATGCACTTCCCTGCTGGATCTTACCTGCTGCTTCCGTTCCCTGGAAACATCCAAGAATTGTTCCAATTGCTTCATTATCACATGGATTCAATGAATATAAAATTGTTTTTGGAAGTTCATCTGTGGCAATCAGTGAATTTAAGAAATCTGCTGTCTGTGCACTCGGAGCATAGTTATTGATACAATCATATCCTGTATCCGGACCTAGTTTTGCATACATAAGAGCATTATTATCACGTTTACATCCATAATGAATCTGCATTACCCAGTTTCTCTTATGATATTCTTTCGCAACAAACTGCATAAAAGCCATTTTGAACTTCATTTCTTCTTCTCTTGTAATCTCAGATCCCTGTAATGCTTTTTGGAAAATATCATCTACTTCTGCCTCAGAAGCCGGTGCATACATAATATATTCCAGTGCATGATCCGAAACAGAGCATCCCATAGATGCAAAGAAATCCATTCTGTTTAAAATTGCTTTTTTCATAGATGAAAAATCTACAATCTCAACTCCGCTCACATCTGACAGTTTTTCGATATACTCTTTATAATCCGGTTTTTCCAGATTCATTGCCTTGTCCGGTCTCCATGCAGGAAGAACTTTTACTTCAAAGCTGTCATCTTCTGCCAGTTTTTTATGCCATTCCAGAGAATCTACCGGATCATCTGTTGTACAGATCAGCTTTACGTTTGACTGACGGATCAGATTACGGACAGACATACCATCTTCCTGCAGTTTCGCATTACATAAATTCCAAACTTCTTCTGCTGTCTCTCCGGACAAATGTCCATTATAGCCAAAGTATCTCTGTAATTCCAGATGACTCCAGTGATATAATGGATTTCCAATTGCTTTTTCTAACGTCTCAGCCCACTTCTGGAACTTTTCGCGATCACTGGCATCTCCTGTAATATAATACTCATCTACACCATTTGAACGCATCTGACGCCATTTGTAATGATCACCGCCAAGCCACACCTGTGTAATATTTTCAAATTTACGATCTTCTGCTATTTCCTGCGGATTGATATGGCAATGGTAATCCACGATCGGCATATTTTCTGCATACTCATGAAAAAGTTTCTGTGATGTTTCTGAGGATAATAAAAAATCCTGATCCATAAATGCTTTCATAATTAATTAAACTCCTTTTTTACTAACTATCTTAGGCCACTGACAAATTACGATACGTTATCCAATGATGCATTTTAAATGTAACCAAGTAACTTCGGTAATGTCAGACTCAGTGATGGTATATAAGTTACAAGCATTAATACTACGAAAATCGCAGCAAAGTAAACTAATAACTGACGGAATACTGTCTCTATCTTTACACCGCCAACTTTTACTCCAACAAAGAGTGTTGTTCCAACAGGCGGAGTAATGGTTCCGATACACAAATTGAATATCATCATAATTCCAAAATGAATAGTATTCATTCCAAGTGCAGTACAAACCGGAAGGAAGATCGGTGTAAAAATCAGGCAGGCAGGTGTCATATCCATAAAGGTACCAACAAGCAGAAGAATTACATTGATCAGAAGGAAGATCACATATTTATTACTGCTGATGGAAAGGAGACCTGCGGATACAATAGCCGGGATATTTGTAAATGCCATAACCCATGACATAATGCTTGATACTCCGATCAGGAAAATAATGATTCCTGTCATTTCTGCGCTTTCTTTAAAAATCTGCGGAAGATCTTTCAGTTTGATAGATTTATATACAAACAGGGAGAGGATCAGACTGTATACAACTGCCACAACGGATCCCTCTGTCGCTGTAAAGATACCCAAAATAATTCCACCAATTACAATTACAATAAGCAGCAGACACGGAATTGCCTGAAGAACTACTTTTCCTGCTTCTTTTGCTGTAAATTTTGCCTTTGCACGGTACCCTTTTCTCTTTGCAATGACAAAGATTACCAGCATACATGCAAGTCCCCATAGAATTCCCGGAATATAACCAGCCATAAAAAGTGCTGCTACGGAAGTACCTCCACTTACAAGTGAAAATGTGATCATTACGTTACTCGGCGGAATAAGCAGACCGGTCGGCGCTGTTGCGATATTTACAGCTGCGGAAAAGTTTGGATCATATCCCTCTTCTTTTTCAATTGGTCCAATGATAGATCCCATTGCAGACGCTGCTGCTGTACCAGATCCGGAAATGGAACCAAACAACATATTCGCCAGGACGTTTGTCTGCGCTAAAGCTCCCGGCGCACGTCCTGTGATCAATTTTGCAAAATTAATCAGACGAACAGCAATTCCACCTTTATTCATAATATTTCCGGCAAGAATAAAAAACGGAATGGCAAGAAGACTGAATACTGAAATACCGGAAAAGATACGCTGTGAACCGGTCAGTACCGCAACATCCATGTTCATTACCGGAAGGATCGCACATACAGAAGATATTCCGAGTGCTACAGCAATCGGTACACCTGCGATCAGCATGACAACCAAAAGGACTAAAATAATTAATCCGGATACAATTGCTATGTTCATTTTCTAATTCCCCCTATTCCTCTGTTTTCTGTATATAATTTCCGGCACACATATCTGCAATGTTCAGTACGCCATACACTGCGATCAGGATACCGCTGACCGGCATTACAGAATAAATGACACCCATAGATACTCCAAGTGATGCTGTTTTCTGTGTCATGGTCAGATCCATAATTGTAAAGCCTCCATAAATCAGCACAGCAGCAGCAAAAACAATAATAAGCACTTCAATCGCAATATCCAGAACTTTTCTTTTCTCCGATGAAAGTTTGTCTACCACAAAAGTCATTTTCATATGATCGCGTTTTCCAAATACATATGCTGTTGCAAACATTGCCATCCATGCAAATGTATAAGTAAGAAGCTCTTCTGATACAGTACTTGGACTGTTAAAAACAAAACGTGTTACAATCTGATAAGTTCCAACGATTACCATTATTGCAAACAGCACAATACAGACGGTACCGAGGACTTTATTAATCCCTTTTCTGAGTTGATGTAATGCATCCATCTAATTTTCCTCCTTTGTATCTGCGTACTGCTTATTATATAACTGAATATGATCATACAAATCACGGATATCCGGGTTTGCATCAAGCATTTCATTCTGTACGTTGCTTACTTTTTCCTTAAACAGACTGATATCCGGATAAATAAACGTAACTCCCATATCCTCTTCTGCTGTTTTCTTGGCCTTCTCTACCTCTGTAGTCCAGGCATCTCTTTCTGTCTCACTTGCAACTTCTGCTGCATCATAAAACACCTGACGTTCCTCTTCACTCAAACCATTTAAAAACTTCAAATTCGCAATCAGTACATCCGGGATCATCTGATGCATTGTATAAGAATAATATTTAGCAACCTCACCGTGCTTATTGTCCGTTAACGCAAGCTCATTATTTTCTGCTCCATCTATAACGCCCTGCTGAATCGCGGTATACACTTCTCCGAAACTCATCGGGGAAGCTGCTGCGCCAAATGCATTTGCCATTTTTACACTGGCCGGGCTCTGCTGCACACGCATTTTCAAACCTTTCAGATCATCTGGTGTATTGATTGCTTTTTTTGCATAAAAGTTTCTTGTACCAACATCAAACCATGTCACAACACGAAGTCCTGTCTCATCCGTTGATTCATAAACTTTTTCCATATAATCTGTATCATTCATAGCCGCATAATAAGCTTCCTGAGAAGTAAATAAATATGGCATACTGAATACTTCATATACATCTGCAAAAATTTCAAGATTCGGCGTTCCTACAACAACAAAATCAATTGCACCTGTCTGTGTAAGCTCAATTGCTTTTGTCTGCGATCCAAGAAGTTCATTCGGATAAATCTGTACTTCATATTTATCCCCTAGTTTTTCTTCCACATATTCTTTAAACTTTTCCATTCCGGTATATTCCGGATGTGTTTCTGACTGTGAAAGAGCAACACGTATAATTTTTTTCCCTCCGCTTGCCTGTTTGGTTCCACTGCATCCAGTTGTCATTCCAGCAATAAGCCCAACACAGAGAACCACACAGAGTATTTTTCTGATTTTGTTTCTCATAACCTTTCCTTTCATTTCTGAGCTGCCTATCTGATTTTGCTCAGCTTTATTTTTTATGTTACCTGTTTCATTTTTGTGTAAGCCCTTACATTGATGTTTGCAGTATATCACTGGTAACCACCCTGTTGCAACCTCTATTTCACTTATTATTAAACAATATTTTTACCTCATTTTTATGCACTTTTTACAATCATGCTTTTTTTCACATTTTTTCATTGACACATTCTAACATCCGATGTATTTTTTGTGTAAGCCCTTACATTTTGTGTGAGGAACATTACATTCAAACTTTCTTTAGAAATGAAAGGACGGTATTTAACCATTGAAAACCTTTATTAAAATCCATCCCACAGATACGGTTGCCGTTGCATTAACTCCATTAAAAAAAGGCAGCGTTCTTCCGATTGATGACAACACTACCATTACATTAACGGAAGATATTCCACAGGGACACAAATTTGCACTGGCCGATCTTGCAGAAGGTTCTTCCATTATTAAATATGGAAATCCCATCGGCGTTGCTACTCAGCCCATCTGCAAAGGTGCATGGATCCATACCCATAATATGAAAACAGGTCTGGGTGACCTGCTGACATATACCTATCAGAAAGAAGATATCACAGAGCAAAAACAGCCGGAACGCTATTTCCAGGGATATCGCCGCAAAGACGGACGTGCCGCAGTACGAAATGAAGTCTGGATCATCCCAACCGTCGGCTGTGTGAACAATGTTGCTCAGGCCATTGAAAAATCTGCCCAGAATGATATTGCAGATAACGTTGACGGTGTCATTGCTTTTACCCATCCTTATGGTTGTTCTCAGATGGGTGATGATCAGGAACATACCAGACAGATTCTTGCTGATCTGATCAATCATCCAAATGCAGCCGCAGTTCTTGTCCTCGGACTTGGCTGTGAAAACAGCAATATTGATGTCCTGAAAAATTATATCGGTGAATATGATCCGGAACGGGTACGATTTCTTGTTGCACAGGAATGTGAAGATGAGATTGCGACCGGAACTGAAATTGTTCGCGAACTGATTGATTATGCTTCTCAATTTCGCAGACAGCCCATCAGCTGCAGTGAACTGGTAATCGGCATGAAGTGCGGCGGATCCGATGGATTATCCGGCATCACAGCAAATCCAACCGTTGGTGGTTTTTCCGACCGCCTGATCGCCATGGGCGGCTCAACGATCCTCACCGAAGTACCTGAGATGTTTGGTGCTGAAACACTCCTCATGAATCGATGCGAAAACGAGTCTCTGTTTCAGAAAACAGTGGCACTGATCAATGACTTTAAGGCTTATTTTAAGCGTCACGATCAGACCATTTATGAAAATCCTTCTCCGGGAAATAAAAAAGGCGGCATTTCCACACTGGAAGACAAATCACTTGGCTGCACACAGAAATCCGGTACAGCCCCGGTAAAAGGAGTGCTTGCCTATGGTGAACCGGTCAGCACCAGAGGTCTGAATCTGTTGAGCGCCCCGGGAAATGACCTTGTCGCGGCAACTGCCCTTGCTGCATCAGGTGCACACATTGTACTTTTTACCACAGGACGCGGAACCCCTTTTGCCTGTCCGGTACCGACGGTAAAAATTTCTTCTAATAATACACTTGCACAAAAAAAGCAAAACTGGATTGATTTTAACTGCGGTGTTCTGGTCGATGACGTTCCCGCAGATGAACTTGCAGATCAGTTACTTGATTTTGTAATTGAAATTGCTTCCGGAAAACAGGCAAAATCCGAAGAAGCAGGATTCCATGATATGGCAATCTTCAAGCAGGGTGTAACACTGTAATCTTTGTCACTAGTTGAAAGGTGGTATAAAAATGAAACAACTCTCTTATCAAACATTAAAAGAACAGAACTATTCCGGATATCTTCTGGAATCAGCGCCAGAACGCGTACTTCAATTTGGCGAAGGAAACTTTCTTCGTGCTTTTGTAGATTATTTTATCGATGTCATGAATGAAAAAGCAGGATTTAACTCCAAAGTTGTCCTCTGTCAGCCAATCGCACCGGGACTTGCAGACATGATCAATGAGCAGGAAGGTCTTTATACCTTATTTCTCCGTGGATTTCAGGATGGTCAGAAAGTCAACAAAAAACGTGTCATTTCCTGTGTCAGCCGCTGCCTGAACCCATATCAGGATTTTGATGCAGTTCTTGACTGTGCTTCCAATCCGGATCTGAGATTTATCGCATGCAACACAACAGAGGCCGGTATCGCATATGATCCTTCCTGTCAGTTTACAGATATCCCTGCTTCTTCTTATCCGGGAAAACTGACACAGTTTTTGTATCGCAGATTTGAGAAATTCGGAACCGTTCCGGGAAAAGGTTTTATCATTCTTTCCTGCGAACTTATCGATGACAACGGAAAAGAACTTGAGAAATGTGTATTAGAATATGCAAAACAGTGGAATCTCGGTGAAGATTTCATCGCATGGGTAAAAGCTGAAAACACGTTCTGTTCTACCCTGGTAGACCGCATCGTTACTGGCTACCCACGCAGTGAAGCTGATGCCATCTGCGAAGAACTCGGATACAAAGACAACCTGATCGATACCGGAGAAATTTTCGGTTTCTGGGTGATTGAAGGTCCGCAGTCCATCAAAGACGAATTCCCTGTTGATAAAGCAGGTCTTCCAATCCTGATCACAGACAACCACAAACCGTATAAACAGCGTAAAGTCCGCATTTTAAACGGAGCACACACTTCTTTTGTACTGGGCGCTTACCTTGCCGGTCAGGATATCGTAAGAGATTGTATGAATGATGATGTCATCTGTGGATTTATGAATAAAACCATTTATGACGAGATCATCCCTACCCTGGATCTTCCACAGGAAGAATTAAAAGAATTTGCAGCAGCTGTGACCGAACGATTTAAAAATCCATTTATCGACCACGCATTACTTGCAATTTCCCTGAACTCAACCTCTAAATGGAAAGCACGTGTTATGCCATCCCTGAAAGAATATATCAAACGCAAAGGAACACTTCCTTCCTGCATCACAGCATCTTTTGCCTTTTATATCGCATTCTTTAACGGTCATACCATGACTGCAGACGGACTCACCGGCAGCAGAACCGGAAATGATTATACGATTAAAGACGATCAGGCAGTACTGGATTTCTATCTGGCACACAAAGATGACTCTGTGAAAGATCTGGTTCATGCTGTCTGCACAAATACCGATTTCTGGGGTGAGGATCTCACAAAATTAGAAGGATTTGAAGCAGCTGTATGCACTTATCTGACACAGATTAATGAGAATGGCACCTATGCCGCTATGAAAACTTTACTGAAATAAACACAGTTTTATCGTTATACGAGGAGAATAAAAATGAACGCTACATTACAAAAACTTGAACAATTTGGTATTGTCCCAGTCGTTGTACTGGATGATGCAGCAGATGCTGCTCCTCTGGCAAAAGCACTCTATGACGGTGGTCTTGCCTGTGCGGAAGTTACGTTCCGTACAGCTGCAGCCGAAGAATCCATCCGCATTATGACAACAGAATATCCTGATATGGTTGTCGGTGCCGGAACGGTTCTTACAACCGATCAGGTAGATCGTGCAATTGCTGCCGGTGCAAAATTTATCGTAAGCCCGGGGCTTGATCCAAAAATTGTAACATACTGCATCAAGAAAAATATACCGATCACTCCGGGTGTTGTTACACCGAGTGAAATCGCAAAAGCGATTGAATTAGGGCTTGATGTTGTAAAATTTTTCCCTGCTGAACCATCCGGCGGTCTCGCCATGATTAAGGCTGTCGCCGCACCATATAATAAATTAAGATTCATGCCAACCGGCGGAATCAACGCAAAAAATGCTTTACCTTATCTACAATACGACAAAATCATTGCGTGCGGTGGAAGCTGGATGGTAAAAAGCGATCTTATCAAAGAAGGAAAATTTGATGAGATCACTACTTTAACAAAAGAAGCTGTTTCTCTTGTCCGTTCAGCACGGGAGGTGAAATAATGGCTAAAGTTGTCACACTCGGAGAAATCATGCTCCGTCTCTCCCCGCCCGGATATGAACGCTTTGTGCAGGCCTCCAGCTTCGATATCAATTATGGTGGTGCAGAAGCAAATGTAGCCGCTTCCCTGGCTCAGTTTGGAAATGATGCTGCTTTTTTATCAAAAATCCCGGCAAATGCGATTGGTGATGCCGCTATCGCCACGTTAAAAAGCCTTGGTGTAAATTGCCAATATATCGCACGCGGTGGAAAACGCCTCGGCATTTATTTTCTGGAAAACGGTGCCTCTATCCGTCCTTCCAGCGTGGTATATGACCGTGCCGATTCATCTGTCACACAGGCAAAAGCGGACGAATTTGATTTTGATGAGATTTTTGATGGTGTGGATTTATTCCATGTTTCCGGAATCACACCTGTATTAAGTCAGGATGCTGCAGTTCTTACCTTAGCTGCACTGAAAAAAGCAAAAGAACACGGCGTTACCGTTTCCTTTGATTTAAACTACCGTGCCAAATTATGGACGGATCATATTGAAGAAAAACAGCAGATGCTCTCCGACATGATGCCATATGTCGATATTTGTTTTGGAAATGCCAGAGATGCAGCAAAATGCCTTGGCTATACAGAAAACGGTATCGATTTTATCAATGGTGATTACAGCATCTGCGTGGATGAAATTCATATGACCAATGTCATGAAACATTATGGATTTACGCACCTGATCACAACCTTGCGAAACAGTATCAGCGCTTCTGACAACGGATGGTCCGGAGCAATCTGTACCGATTCCGGACTTTACCATGGAAGAACCTACGACCTGCACATTGTAGACCGTGTCGGTGGCGGCGATGCCTTTGCTGCCGGTGTGCTCCACGGAATCCTCGCAGAGATGGGAGCCGAAAAGGCACTTGAATTTGGACTTGCTGCTGCTGCCATTAAGCACACCATTCCGGGAGATCTGAATTTTATCTCAGCAGAAGAAGTTCTGAATCTGATGAATACAGATGGTGCCGGACGTGTTCAGAGATAACAAGGCAAAACTAACATAAAAATTTTCCTAACCATTTTTTATACATTTTAACCCTCTTCATGTTTTAAGGCTACCGGCAGTAACTGCCGGTAGCCTTAATTAAGTTTTCGCAGCCGAATCCAGGTTTTGACTCTGCGATATTTTTTATACCACTGCTTCAATAATTTTTTTATCATCAATCAGAATCTCATGTACTCCGATTTCTTTTTTCTGATTGAAATTGAAACTGATCATATATCCCTGGTTCACATGATAGGCATCCAGATATTCTGCCAGCTGTTTCTCCCCTCTGGTATTATATTCCTGACCATGCCATATCTTCATTTCAATGATATATTGTTCTCCACGATAATCCACGATCACATCCGTCCGTTTCTGTTCGCGGGTTTCCGCTTCAATGTAATAATTTCCAGTGCCATTAATGATCGGACGCAAATACAACAAAAAGTATTTTCTACCTTCCTGTTCGATAAACGTCTCATCACAATTTCCGTATAAGTCATTAAAATGTATTACAAAACGGTCCAAAATCTGACGCATATTCAAATGACCATTTACAATAAACTGGCTTTTGTCCAACAAAGCATCCGAATAAATCTGCTGCTTCTGCATTTCTGAAGTTGACAGATATAAATTATATAACCATGTTTCAAAAATACGATTTGCAATCGCCAGCACGCCATGATTATTTTTCACAAATCCAAACATAGTTGCCACACTGATCGCCGGTTCATAATAATTGTAAGCAATTGCTTTTCCGGTAAATAATAATGACTGTAACATATCATTTAATTCCGGGTAACGATTCAGCTTCTCACTCAATGATTCGAACAATGTATTCTTCTCCGCCAGCAACATACGGACTGCTGTAAAAAATCCATGTCTGGTCCACACATTTTTCAATCTGTTTTCACCATTATTTATATCAATATCTTCATCCATAATCTGGCACAATCGTGAAATGAGAAACGGATATCCTGATGTATATTGGTACAGCAATGCTGCTATTTCATCAACATTCATTCCGGTATGATGATCCTGTTCGTAATCTCTAAGCATACCTGCAATTTCTGTTTCTGAAAAACTCATATCAATTTTAAAATCTGCCGCAATATTCCATGGACTGTTATATTTATGTTCCTCATCTGGTCTGATTTTATGTCGGAGATTTTTCACATCATACACTCCGGCTAAAATAACTGATTTGAATGCGGTTTGCTGAAAACGATTGATATACTGAGCACGAAGTTGTCCTAAAAAATCCAGAAAAACCTGATTATTCGATGCACTGTCTACCTCATCGATCATCAAAACAATCGGCTTATCAGAAAATTGACAGATATCACCCAGTCCCTCAAATAATGGCTTTAATGTAAAATAACCATGCCTGTTGTCCACATGATTTTTCAAATCATTCAGTGTTTCTTTTAAATCACCATTTAATGTTGGCTTGCACTTTTTGAACAGCCGTAAAAATGAATTACAGAAAGAAAGTGCAAAAACGTTTTCGTTTGCAAAATCAGCGCTGCCAAATGTCTGAAAATCCATCAATACAACATAATATTCTGATTCCAGCAAACGCTTTAATGCGATCAATGTCGTAGTCTTTCCATACTGACGCGCTTTATTGATTGTAAAGTATTTCCCATCATCTACAAGTGCTTTTATCTCCTGTAAACGCTGTGCAATGTTTACCATATAATGTTCTTCTGGTATACATACAGCAGTTGTATTGAATACTTTTGACATGATTTCCTCCTGTCTAAATCGTTCTATCATCTATGCTACAAATCGTATTATTGCTGACAGTTTATCCCTTTCACCAGACACCGCTTCTTGAAAAATGAAATACCATAACAGAATACCTCGTCGTAATCATCCTCAAATTCCCGCGCATACATCCGATCATCAATCTGAGCAAGTGCTGATTCACAATCTGATATTAAATCTGCCAGTACATCTGACTTTTTAACTTCAAACACTGCCACGCGCCCATTGACAATGTCACTGACTACGATATCACTGCGCCCTTCCCCATGTTCTTTATTGGATTCTACCGAATATCCTGCTCCTGCGAAAATACCGGCAAGAAACGCATGATAAAAATCCTCTTTATAGTCGTGATAACTGATTGTTTTTCGCAACAGTTTATTCATTTCCTGTGTCAGTAATTCGCAGTCATTTTTCCATACAGCATCAAACAAAGTCTGACGGCTCCATGTTTTTGCACTATCGCTGAACCATTTCATTACCGTAGTTTCGAAAATTTCCTGAATCTCCGCATTTGGAATCACCAACGCCGATAATCCTTCTGGTACAGAAACTAACAAATCTTCTTCTCGTACCGTTGTCAGATAACCAGTCAGATACAAAATGCTCCACAGATTTTCCTCTGAAGAATGCAGATAATCATAGGTCAGACTCTCATCAATCTGCTCTACGATATAGCCACCTGCAAGCAGTGTCTCCAGTTTTTTCGTAATGCTGCTTCCTGCATAATCAATAAAAGAACGGATAATTGCATTATCACTTGTGTTTTTCCAATAGCTATCTGGTTTTGCTTCCGAATTACGCTGCAGATCACACAGATAATTCATCAGATCCCATGGACAATAAACATCCACATTTCCAAAATGATATCCATCATACCAGTGTTTTACACTTTCTGCTTGTCTGCCTGCATCTGCATATTCTAAAATTTGATCTACCTCTGCCTGCGTAAATCCAAAAAATTCATTATATCGGGAATCCGTAATACTGTCTGTCACAAAATTATTCGTTCCGGTAAAAACGCTTTCTTTCGCAATACGCAGACATCCTGTCACAACTGAAAATTGCAGTGACGTATTATCTTTTAATGCCGTACTCATAATACCTTTCATCACATCCAGCATCTGATTGTAATAACCATTACTGCTTGCCTTTGCGATTGGTACATCATATTCATCCAACAACAAAATCACTTTCTTCTGATGATAAATCTGCAACATTCGCATCAGCGTGCGAAGTGCCTGAAAAACCTGTGCTTTTTCGGCTTTTCCAGCTTTCAGATCAAGGAAAATCTGTCTATCATCCGGATCAATTTTGTCGCATTCAAGCAGATATGTGTAATTTTTGTATAAATTAGAAATCTGAACAGCCAATCGTTCATAAGCATCTTCAAAATTCAATCCATCAATGTCTTTCAAAGACAAAAATACTACCGGCCACCGGTTCATCCATTCTCTGCATAAATCCGTTTCTTTTGAAATTTCAAGACCATCAAACAGATCCTGACTGTTTTCTCTTATATCAAAATAATCCGCCAGCATACTCATTGCCATGGTCTTTCCAAAGCGGCGCGGTCTTGTGATCAATGTAACTTTGGTCGCTGTTGTCTTCAGTAATTCTTTGATCAAAAAGGTTTTATCTACATAGTAATAACCATTCTTGCGAATCTCTTTAAAATCAGAAATTCCAACAGGAATATTTATTTCTTTCATCGCAACAGCCTCCTATTTCACAATGTATAATAATCAATAATTTCTATCTCTTACTCAATATGATTATCATACCATGAAGCAGTCATTCAGGCAATTTGCAATTCGTGAAATGACCCGAAAAGAAAACGGATGTACCGTTTCCGTACATCCATTTTCTTTTCCCTGCTTTTCTGTTTTCTAAAGCGGACATTTGCAATCCGCTTTCGCTACTTGCTCACTGCTGTACCTGTCTCAGTCAAAATAATCTCCCCAGCCGTCATCATCATACGCATAATCATCATTATTATCATAATAATCCCAGTCATCATCTCCATAGTCATAATCATCATCATCGTAATCATAATAATCGTCGCCATAATCTCCCGGATCTGACCATGGATCATAATCATTTGCCTCATAATAATCGGCATCGTAACCGGCATCTCCATAGCCGATAAAGTAATTATCGGATCCATCCCAGTACCAGAGATCACCATCACTGTCATACCAGTAATATGCAACTCCATCATCACTTGCGCCATCAGACTTTTTCTTTGCGTCCTGTGGCGGAGCTTCCGGAACCGCTTTCGGTGCTGTACTCCATCCGGCAGTATACGTACATGTATTCAGCATATTATTCGTAATACCTACATAATTGTCAATACGACTCTCCGGTGCAATCGTCATTGCCACCAGTGCATAATTAGTTGGCCCATAATAGCGCACCTCAAAATTTCCGCGGATCTGATCTGAGGAACCATCCCCGAAAATACCGCTGTTCATCCACACAGATCCAACGATACGATAATAACTTCCGCAGTCTGTGCACTCAGATCCTATGATCTGTATCACATTGCCGCCATACATATTGTTCAAAAGAGTCTGCATCATCTGCTCCATCTGCGGTTTTGCTACTTCAATTCCTTTTGTCATATTGTCATCATAACCGGAAATCGGCTGAAATCCGATGATAATATTGGTATGCGCATCATCTGTTCCATCCTTCATCTGTGCATCAAATCCAAGGCTATCTGTATAGGTTCCGTGAACGGATGAAATCAGCTGCACCGGATAATTGATCTGTACACTTGCAAAATTTCCCGGAAATGTGGCTGTCAGATTCAGTTCATCGGAAGGTGTTGGCAAATATACCAGTGCTTCACTGGCCACCAGCGTGTTTCCTGATTCATCGATCAGTCCTGTATCCGACAGTGTCATCATCTCCTTTAATGAACCATCCTCTGTGTACAGCGTGATTGCATCTGCCTCGGCATCCACGGTTCCTCCATCTGTCTGATTTCCATAAAAATCTGTCATCGTCCACTGATACTGTTCGTCAATTGTCAAATACATCGGTTGCGTCTCATATTTCCAGAAACCGGTATATGCAGAAATCGCTCCCGGATCTGCAGAGCCATCCTCCTGATTTCCACAACTGATCAGCATAACACTCAGTACCGTCAAAAGTATTAATGTCATTATTTTTCGTATCTTATTCATAACCTTTTCTCCTCTCATTCTCTGCTGCCCCCTGCACCAGTCTGATAAAATGTGTCTACCCAACTCAATTGATCAATAAAACCTGTGAACCAGCGAATCTCATCCGCATAGCGGTTTCTCAGCAATTCCACATCCACGCTTCCTCTGCCAATTGCAAAAAATTCCCGATTTGTTTCAATCGCAATATGCAGTTTTCCTTCCCGCAGAAAACTCATATAAATTTTTCCGCCATATTTGGATGACATATGAAGAATGTGCGCCATGATATTTGGTGTCAGAATATACCCTGCCTCCTGCTCCTGCTCTGGCTGAATGATAAATCTTCGGTCAAATTCCTCATTTCCGGTTTTTATCACTGAACCGGAAAACAGGCGGTTTTGCCCACTGCGCGCCACAATCTTTAACTCCGTAGATAGTTCATGACCAAAATCACACACCAGCCACTGCCCCTTAAACACTGTTTTCTTGATTTTTTCCCACATACCGGCATCATCATTATAATAATCTTCCTCCAGCACCAGTGAAATAGCACTCATCTCAATGTGCATTCCTTTATAAAGTGCTTTGACATGATTACTGCCCTCTATCTCAGAAAAATCTGTCGGCAGCATCGTTCTCCCCCGCCCCATTGCAGACGAAGTAATATGCCCTGTCGGTTCATATTCCACCTGTTCAAAAGTCTGTTCCAGCAATCCTCTTACCAGCTGATCACCGATCTGCTGTTTCATTGCTTTTTCGCCGTTATTCATAACAAGCACACCAACCAGACAGAGAATACCTCCTAATATGGCAACTGGAATCAGCGTTGTCAGAAATCCTATAAGCACAAAGATAATGCCGACTATTTCCAATGCCTTTCCGCTTCTTCCTACGGTTCGCTTATTTCTTAATTCCGATGTAAGCTGTTCATCGGAAAGGGTTCTTTTTTCTTCCATGAACCATCCTCCTCCCTGTTTTTTTCCCGTGCAGATGCACATCGTCTGTACGAAGTATTATATGTTTGCCAGGAGATTTGACGTAATTTCCCGGCAAAGAAAAAATCCACCGTACAATTGTAATGTACGATGGATTTACTAAGATTAATATTAACTAAAAGTTAGTTTTTATCGAATGCATTATTCCACATTCTGATCATGTTCCAGCAATTCCAGAAGTTCCTTTCGCTTCGTCCTCACATCTCCGGTGATCTGTAACTTTGCATAGATCCGGTTAATATATTGCTTTACGGTCCCTTCTGTAAAAAACATTCTGTCTGCAATTTCCTTGTTGCTTAATCTTTCTCCCACTAATTTTATTATCTGTTTTTCCTGCTCAGTCAGCTCTGCAAATTTCTCCGGATATGCCTCTTCTTTTTTCATGCACGCATATCGTCTCTGACAGGTTTTTCCAAGTTCTGCCACCTTTTCCAGAAAAACAGCTGTTTTTGCTTCTGAAGTCCTGATTTCCTGTTCCAGAAGTTTAGGCATATAGCCATAATTTTCCGCAAACGGCAGATAAAACTGATCCTGCAAAGCGTCCGCAACCGCAGTCCGCAGAAATTTTCTTGCCTCCCTGCGCTTGCCCAACTGCTCACAGGCAGCCGCAGTCTGGATTCTGATATGCAATGCAACCAGAGCATAATGCATGTTTTCACATAGAGCAAGCAATTGTTCGCTTCTTCCAACCACTTTCGTATATGCGCCCTGTGCAAGATATACCTGATTTTCAATCATCTCCATCATCGGTCTGCCCGGTGCCAGAAAATTCACAGTGGAAAGTCTGTGTTCCCGGAAAAGCTCCGGAATCTGTTCCGTCTGCCCTGCCAGCGCATAATAGTAGGCACATGCACTGTCAAACAGTGTTACCCATGTGATATTGTGCCATCGCCTCAGATTACTGCGTCGCTCCGAAATTGTATAGCAAAGATCCAGTTCGGTACAAAGTAAGAGTCTCAATGCAAGGAAATCACAACACAACGCCATATTTTCCTGTCCATTTTCCGCAATATGCGCATATGTATTTTCCAACCGGATTTGTGCATCCACAAAATGCCCCTGCATAAATGCTGCCTCCGCACTCATGATCCGTTCCGCGCCCTGCCCATGCCCATTCGTGATCCGATAATAATGCGGCATACAGTCATTCATCTCCTGCAATTCCTTCTCCAGGCTTCCCGGTGTACGGTGAAACATCATCAGTACCGATGGTGAACCAAACGTCCAGCCGCCTTCATTTCGGATACTGATCGCCGGACGCGACATCTGGGCACTGGCACTGCGGTGGAACTGACTCATTTTAGAAATATCATTGTACATGAGAAAACTCATGATCAGATCACATTCTCCCAACAGGTTTCCCCGCTCTTCCTGCGTCATATCCGGATGCTCCAAAATTGAGGACATCAGCACTTCTTTTAACTCCATCATCTTCGGCACCTGATGCCATGTAAACATTCTGCGCATCAGCACAAGAATCGCCAGTGGATGCTCTTTTAACACCTCCACCGGACACTGCTCCAGAAGTGCCATCACTTCCTTCGGTTTCATTGAGGCCAGCAAAATTCCCGCATCACTTTGTATCACACGCAAAACAGCAGCATAATTCTGATTTTCCCTGTAAAAGCGCAGCGCATGCAGATACATTTTTTCTGCCTCATACCATGCACCATATCGATTCCGGTACATTATCTGCTTTTGCGGGGACAATGATAAAAAAGCACGCTCCGCACATTCCTTCATCATATGGTGAAAGCGAAACGTCTGATGATCTGCCAGTCGACTGACAAAAGCATTATTTTCCGTCAACGCCGCCACAATTGCTTCCGCATGCGTATTTTGGGTAATATATTTCGCCATCCT
The DNA here is from genome assembly GCF_934295145.1 of uncultured Eubacterium sp. Lineage (GTDB taxonomy): Bacteria > Bacillota > Clostridia > Lachnospirales > Lachnospiraceae > Eubacterium_I. Next base: position 44,059 of record NZ_CAKRAS010000010.1, read on the forward strand.
GAGCGTGAATTCGTCTGCAAGTCCCATAACAATCAAAAATTCCCGCCGCTCTTCGGGCAACGGATCAATCATAGCCGACGCAAACATTTCATAAATATCAGATTTACTATCCGGCAGCTGCCCATACTTCAAAAAAGCACACAGGTTCAGATAGACAGCTGAAAACCATCCTTCACTGGTATGAAGCAGCTGTTCAATCTGCCTGTCATTCAATTCCATTCCGCAACGATATACATAAGCTGAAAGCTCCGTATGATTCAGACACAGGTTTTCCATTGCAATCTGGCAGAGTTTTCCCCCAAGCTGCATAACCGCTTCTCCCGGCAGAACGGTTCCACGGCTGGCAACGACCAAATGCACATTTCCCGGTAACCTTCTGGCCAGATCACGCAAAAATATCGTAACCCGCGCATCCCCCAGCAGATGAAAATCATCAATAAAAATATAATATGGAGTCTCTCCCAGCAACATATAGCAAAGTGTATCCATCAGAAATCCCGCTGATGCCATGTCTGTCGGACAATCATAATCTTCCAGAACTGTCAGACCGGAAAATGCAAAGGCCTGCTGCACACTTTTCCAAAATATAGACAGATTATCGGAATAAATACTGATACGGATGATCACTGCCCCATCCGCTTTTGATTGGCGCGCCAGATACCAATTTACTGCGGTTGTTTTTCCATATCCCATGGGAGCTGTCACTGTCGTCAATGCACAGTGGGCAATGGGACGAAGCGATTCCTGCAGCCGTTCCGATATGTAAATCGTATTCAGATTATTTTTCCCCTTTGACATTCTCCCCAGCTCCTTCTCCCTGTTAAACTCATTTGTTATCTTCTTAATATATTATTTTATCATTCCACCTGTTACAAAAAGCATTGCAATCCCAGTATTTCCTACAAAAAATGCAGAAATCCTCGCTCTGAGAATTTCTGCATTTCACGTTACACCTATATAAACCTAACCCATTTTTATCCCGGTCAAAGGCAGCCCTCTGACTGGATCTGAAGAAAAACTTTTCTGAAACTCAATACATCCTAACGAATAACCTTCCCCGGATTCAGAATGTGCTTCTCATCAAACGCATTTTTAATTGCCTGATACAAAGCAATCATCTGCGGTCCCATGAATGTTTCCAGTGCACCGACGCGGGCATGACCGATTCCATGCTCACCGGATACCTGGCCACCCATGATTTTTGCCTGTGCATACAGCTCTTCCATCAGTTTCGGGCAGCGCTCCTCGAAGAGTTTTTTATCCATATCGTCACGCATCAGCTGGATATGCATGTTTCCGTCGCCGGCATGACCCTGGATGGAAATGCGGATACCAGTCTCTTCCATCTTGGTTCCCGCAAATTTGGAAAAGTCTGCAATACGATTTCTCGGAACAACGATATCACACTCATCCATATCCGTTGTGGATGCTTTCAGTGCCTCAAGGGATGCACCACGCACACTCCATACTGCTTCTTTTCGCTCATCGGTATTGCACAGGAACACGTCCTCTGCTCCGTTGTCCAAACAGATCTGTGCAGCGGCGTCACATCTGCGCTCCACATCTTCCACGGTACTTCCGTCAAACATCAGGATCAGATAAGAATCTGCCGTACGGTGCGGCATGATCTTGTTCAGATACTCTGCTGCTTCATCCAGCAGAGACTTCGGCATATACTCGATGGCGGTCGGATTCAGATCGGAATTGATAAATTTCGGCACCGTTCCCACGCACTGATCCAGTGACGGATACGGTACAAGCAAGGTATAAGATACTTTCGGCTGCGGAATGACGCGCATACGCAGTTTTGTTGCGATACATAAAGTTCCCTCAGAACCGATCACCAGATCTTTGATATCATATCCGGATGTATTTTTTGCTACATTACTTCCAAACTGCATGATATCTCCGTTTGGCATCACGCATTCCATGGAAACAACATAATTTCTTGTAACACCATATCCTACGGCTTTCATACCACCGGCATTTGTCATAACGTTTCCACCAACGGAAGCTGTCTTTTCTCCCGGCTCCGGCGGATAAAAGACGCCTTTTTCCTGTGCGGCATTGGCCAGTTCCATAACAAGCACCCCCGGCTCGATGACAACCGTCATAGTATCCAGGTCCCACTCCAGAATTTTGTTCATTTTTTCGGTACAGAGAAGGATGCCTCCGTAAATCGGTACCGCACCACCGGACAGACCGGTTCCGGCTCCCCGGGGAGTGACCGGAATACAATGCTCGTAAGCATAACGCATCACTTTAGATACTTCCTCGGTGCTCAAAACCTCTACCAGCACATCCGGCGCATGGGTTCCGAAATCCGGCATCTCATCATGCGCGTAATCGGACTCGATCTCATCCCCGTAAAAAACACGGTCCGGGGCTGTCACACTTTTTAAATATTCCACACCTTCCGGTGTAATTACCTGATATTCCATTTTCGACGTCCCCCTTTACTGCTGTTTTGCCTGCACTGCTGCTGTCAGTGCCGGTACTACACTGTACAAATCTTCGGTAATACAATAGTTTGCGATCTTAAAGATTGGTGCTTCCGCATCGGTGTTGATGGCTACGATGCACTCAGCGCCGTCCATACCTGCGGCAAACTGCACCGCACCGGAAACCCCACAGGTAATGATCAGTTTCGGTTTTACGGTACGTCCGGAAAGTCCGATCTGTTTTGTTACGTCATTCCATCCTTTTTCTACCAGCGGACGTGTGGTTGCAAGCTGTCCGCCAAGGGCATCTGCCAGCTCCTGCAGCATCGCAAGATCTTCCTGTTTTTTCACGCCACGGCCTGCGACAACCAGTACATCTTCTTCCTCGATGCCTTTTGTCTTTTCCACGATCTCTGTGCTGATCACTTCCATACCGGATTTCAGCATTTCATCGGTCACTTCACAGGTTACGACCTCACCGTTTGGTTTTGTTTTCTCTGCAACATTCATCACTTTATAACGAACAGTTGCGAACTGCGGTCTTGTATTTGTTGTGATGATCTGTGCCATGATATTTCCACCGAAAGCCGGACGAATCTGCACCAGATCAGTATTTTCTTTCATATCAAGTACGGTACAGTCTGCGGTCAGACCGGTGCGAAAACGTGTGGCACAGGCCGGAGCCAGGGAACGTCCCAGAGAAGTTGCTCCAACCAGAACAACCGTCGGTTTTACGGTTTTGATACAGTCTTCCATAATGTTTGTATATACATCGCCACGGAAATGTGCCAGCGCTTTATGTGCATACACATATACTTTATCCACACCGTACTCCAGTAAGCTCTGCGCCTGCTCTTTGGCCTGCTCACCACCGATCAGTACCGCATAAACCGGGTGATTGATTTTTGCAGCCAGCTCTCTTGCTTTGCCGATCAGTTCGAACGCTACCGGATGGATGCCGCTTTCTTCCTGCTCCACAAAAACCATGACACCTTTCCATGCATCTTTGTCCACGGTCTTTTTCACTTCATCCTCTACCAGGGAAACTGCCTGCACCGGGCATGATTTTACACACAATTTACACATCTTGCAGGATGCGTTGATTTCTATTTTGTTATCTTTGATCTCCAGTGCTCCGAAGGGACATTTTTCCACACACTGTCCACAGAGGATACACTGATCCTGATTAAAATTTAATGTTGCCATCTTTTACTCCTCCGAATGATAAGCCTCCGTATAGCTTTCATACATTACAATCCATGCCTTTTTCCGACTTCCTTTTATTTTCGAACTGTTATATGTATTTTCTCTCTGCAAAAATATCTGCCAGTTCACCGGCTGCCTGTTCAGCAGATCCTTTCATAAAAATCTGTCCGTCGTGACTTTCCGGCGGGAAAATACGCTCTACAGAAGTAGCGGAACCTTTCAGTCCGTAATGTGTCACATCCTGATCTTTGAAGTCTGCAAATGTGATCATCTCTACTTTGCGGTCTTTTGTTGCTGCTTTCAGACGGTAGGACGGAAGACGCGGCGTGTAAATATCTTTTTCCACAGTGATCAGACATGGCAGTTTCATTTTTGCCAGCTGACGTACATTAACGAAATCCTGTCCGACAGTAACAGCGTCTTCATTCACATCAGCGATCTCGCCAACCCATGCTGCACACGGAATTCCAAGGTACTCTGCCATGGCAGGTCCTACCTGAGCGGTATCACCGTCTGTGGTCTGTTTTCCACAGATGATAATGTCATAATTGCAAATGGATGTAATCCCCTGTGCCAACGTATAGGAAGTTGCCAGCACGTCCGCACCTGCAAAAGTACGGTCTGTAAATACATACGCCTGATCTACCCCCATCATATAAGCTTCTTTCATCATAGCCTCTGCCTGAGGCGGTCCCATTGTAACTGCGGTTACAGTTCCACCGCAGCGCTCTTTCAGGCGCATTGCAGTCTCTAATGCATACAGATCATATGGGTTGATCTTGGCTGCTGCACCATCACGTTTTAATACACCTGTTTCCGGATCGATCTCTACCTGACTGGTACCCGGAACCTGTTTGATACACACAACGATCTTCATTGTTCTTCTCCTCTCAAGCAATCTTTTCATCTTATCAATTCTGTCAGATACAGAAACTGTTTTATCATAGCGCTTTAGAATTTTTTTCTTCCGCTGCGCTTCATTTTCCGTATCTTCTGTTTTTCTTTCCATCTGGTCTTACCAGTTATACAGCTATTATAGAACTGTCTGCAGGTAAATGCAATCTCTTTTACACAAAAAGTTATGTTTCCCGGTATCAATACATGATTTCAAAGAAGCCCCTCAAACTGTTAACACTTCTTTCCTTAAGTTTTACTTAATGTAACAAGAAGATACATTCGTTTTACTTTTTTTATTTTATATAATATAATGAAATCATCAAAAGCGCAGGGGAAAATAAAAGAACGACTGCCGCAAAAAAATGGTCAGTCGTTCTTAAAAATACAGTTATTCTATCTGATGATTGGCACAATTGCATGAATGCTTGCCTGGTCTACGGTAATCGTTGTTACTGTATCCGGTCTCTGTGTTGCCTGTGCATCAATACCATAAAGGATCAATGCAAGTTCATGTCCTTCGTCCAGAACGTGATCAGTCGGAACCATATCAATCTCATAATGATAAGATACACCCGGTTTGATCTCTTCCTTTTTCCAGATGCAGGATCTGTTCTGTGCATTTATCCATCCGCGGGAAATTACTTTATATTTTGAAGGTTCTGCCTCAAGACCAAAGGAATATGTTCCGTCCGGATGTTTGATCTCTTCTGCGGTAATACGCTTTGCATCCCCCAGATCAACCAACATAGCACTCAGGATAGCTGTTTCCCGATCGATCGCAGCATCGAAGGATACTTTTACTGTACCGGAGATTCTGATATTCTCCCCTGCCTCTTTTGTATGAGCAGATGTTCCTTTTTCAGCAAACGGATCCCAGATATATTTTATACGGTTTTTGTACTCAGCGTCCTCATTTAATACAAGTTCATCAAGCCATTCCCCAAGATTATCTGCTGATCTGTCATAAACAGTGCTGGAAAGATCATCCACGATCACGCCTTCACCTGTTTCACTGATTGGGAATGTCTCTGCCTCCCATCCTTTCGGTGGAAATGTATCAGATGCCATCCATACGGACTGGTCACTGCCGCTCTCTACCAGAACTGCAGGCTCTTTCTCAATACCATTATCTACCCCTTTCAGATAATGCTCCAGCCAGCGATACATAATATCAAGCATGTTGGAATCTTTCAATGTGTGGATATAAACATGCTCTCCCTGATGCAACATCATCTTTGCAGGAATTCCCTGTTTCTCCAGTGCCTCAAAGAACGGGATACACTGATTTGTCTTTACATTCCAGTCATTGATTCCATGAACAATAAAAACAGATGCTTTGATTTTATCAACCAGATTCAGGTAATTACGCTCATCCCAGAAACGGTTATAATTTCCGCTTGCACGATCCTGTGCCTGGATCATTTCATCCTGAGCTTTTGCATATGCTTCTTTGATACTTTCATAATCTTCTGGATCTTTTGCACGGCTGAAACAGTATTTTGCAAGAATATTCACGTCATCTCCCTGCCAGCCAATAGCCGGAAGATTCAATCCTCCTGTACGATAATATGCATACCAGTTGGAAATGGCTGCTTCCGGAATAATTGTTTTAAGCCCTTCTACTCCTGTTGCAGCTACACCGATACACATGGTACCAAGATAGGATTTTGCTGTCATTGCCACGCTTCCTGTACACCAGGATGCCAAAATTTCAATATTGTCTGTCTTGTTAGTAAATGCGCGGCATCTGCCATTCAGCCAGTCAATAACAGATTTGAATGCAAGTACTTCTTCTCTGGATCCGGTCAGTGTAAATCCTTCTGAATCACGGGTTCCGAGACCACCACAAAGAACAGTCGCATAGCCTCTTTCATTGAAATATTCATATGCTTCGCATACACATTCAAATTCCGGTTCTGCGTCAATTGGAGCATGCTCTACACACCCCATCGTCGGACGTTCCTCAAATGCAGCGGATGTAATTTTTTTCTCATAAGCCTCATAATCGAAGCAGATATCTTCTTCTTTGATATCCTGTGCCGGAAAAGCTTTCACTTCACAATCTACATTGTGCGGCACATACCAGTCTTCGTTACATGTCAGCATATATGGATTTGCAACATAAATTGCCGGAACTTTCTTGCCTTCCTCTACTTCTTTCGGAAGTCTGAGATATACGGCAATGAGATCTTTTTTTCCATCACCATCGGTATCTACCGGTGTTTCAACATATACTTTTTCTATGATATAAGGTTTTTGATTCATATTATTTATCTGTTTCCTTTGCTTTTCTTTTTTTCAAAAATTTCATCCAGATACATACGAAAACAACACCTAAAACAAGCATTGCGATCAGGAATCCAAAATACTGTCTGTATCCTGTTACGCCCGGATGACCATCGATCAGTGATCCTGCTAACAGAGAGCAGAAGATTTCCGGAAGGAATCCGATGGTTGAAATAATACCTGCAGCTGTACCAGAGTATTTCTCCGGAATAGCACCTTCATCCATCATTGCCCATGTCATTGCGTAGTTTACGTTATAGAAAATGTAAATTACAATAAACAGAATTGTAAATGCAATGATACTTCCTGCATTTGTCGGAAGGAGTACGATTCCCAGAGTACCTGCAGCCATAACGATAAAGGAGATCAGTAACATTCTTCCTGTACCTACTTTATCTGTGATGAAACCACCACCAACATTACCAAACAGAGAGAACCATCTCTTCATTGCTGCAAGTGTAGCTGCGAATGTTACAGTTGCGCCAAGGATACTTGTTGCATATGGTGTGAAGTAGTAAAGAGACAGTGTAAATACATAGTTGCAGAATGTAACAAATGCGATGATCCAAACTGCCGGAAGTTTCAGAACCTCTCCAATTCCTTTGAAAGAAATTCTCTCGCTGGCTTCCATTTTCTGATCTTTTACTGTAAAGAATGCAAGAATACCCATTACAATTGTCAGTACAGAATAGAAAATAATAACATATCTCATACCCTGTGCCTGGTTTTCCATTTTTCCAGCACCAATTCTGAATGCAGCAACAGCAGCGATTGCCATCAGAGCAGCAGCGATACCTCTTCCACCTTCAAAGAAACCGAACGCTTTTCCCTGATCTCCGGAATCTGAAAGGATACGAACTGCTTTTACACAAGCCGGCCAGAATGCAAACAAAGAACTGATTCCCCAGAATGCATACAGACATACAAGTGCTTTAAAGCCAAGTGGAAGCAGATGTAAGAATCCACCGAGACCTGTTCCGATCAAAGATACTGTCAGGATAATTCGTGTGGAAATACGGTCAGCTACGACACCACCAAATAAGTAAGAAATCATTCCGAAAACTCCAAGTACGCTTCCGAAAACACCCATCTGTGTATTAGTCAGGTGGTAAGTTTCCAGATAAACATCATAGTAGTCAAAACGGAAATACGGTAATCCATAGATAATTGCACCTCCAAAAGCAACAATCAGGATTGCCAGAAAGTTTTTGGACATTTTTTCGCCCAAGCCAATTTTTGCAAGTAACTTGTTCATAATTCTTCTCCTTTTTGTTTATTTTTAGAACAGTTTATATACTTCGGAAAATTTATTCCGTAAGTAATCAATATAATAAGTGGATGAAAAAGTTCCGCGGCAGACATTTTCCATCAGTTCCCGCCCAGAATAAACTGCGCCATAGCGATACATATTCTGTGTAAGCCATTCATTGATCTTATCAAATGACTGCTGCTGCATTAGTTGATCCAGATCTCCAATTTCCTGTGACATGACTGCTGCCATCTGTGCAGCTGTAACATTTGCCATAAAATATGATGGAAAAAAACCAACATAGCCAGCTGCCCAGTGGATATCCTGCAGCACGCCTTCCCCATCATGCTCCGGTCGGATACCAAGATATTCTTCATATTTGCTGCTCCATGCATCTGGCAGATCATCGATATCCAACGCACCACTGATCAGATCCTTTTCCAATTCATATCGGATAATGATATGAAGCAGATAGGTCAGCTCATCTGCTTCCAGCCGGATCAGAGACGGTTGTGCATGATTGACCGCCTCAAATAAATCCTGCGGTGTATATGTTTTCAACTGCGGAAGGATGTCTGTAAGTGGCTCATAAATGTATTGCCAGAACCCCTTGCTCCGTCCGATGATATTTTCGTAAAATCTTCCGATTGCTTCCTCTACCGCAAATGTCGGTGATTCGGCAAGCAGGGTTCCCATAAGTTCCCTGCTGATTGACTGCTTATAGACCCCTCGTCCACCACAGTGTAATATATTAAAAATTCCTCCCCAGAAACCATTTTCGGAAAATGTATTTACTACTCTTATATCATCAGGAGAATTTGCCAGGATGGTCGGATGTGAACCGATATCCACCCTTCCGCTGTCAAAGTTGAAACCTATTTTTTCTAAGATCATCGTCCATACGGCCTGCTGTTTTTCACGGCTGACCGGTCCGATATCAATCTTTTTCGGTGCTGACCCGTTTTTATTTCTTTCCTCAACCTGATTCAGAAGTTCAATCAAAACCGGCTTTAACTGAGCGGTCATCGTATCGATCGTTTCTGTCGTAAGTTCCTCCGCATAATAGCCCAAAAGTGCATCGTACGGATCTTTTTCATATCCCCAGTATTCCGCAAAATTGCGGAAAGTTTTGAAAATCCGGGCAAGATACGGACGAAAGCAGGCAAAGTCATTCTTTTCCTTCGCTTCTGCCCATACCTGTTCTGAAACTGCAATCAGCTCCACATACTTCTGATACTCTGCTTCCGGAACTGCACGAATACTTTCAGAATTGCGAACTAATCTTCTGATCATGGCATTGGTGACAAAATCATTTTGCGCATTTCCTTTAAAATATCGAATGAGCTTCTGAAACCTGCTATCGGAAAGCAGCCGATACTGCTCTCCGGCCAGAAATGACATGACCTTGCTTCGATATTCAATCGCATTTCTGGGCATGTAAGTAATTTTATCCCAGTAAATGAGCGCATCTGTGGTATATTTGTAATATTCTATTTTTTCAATCATTCCCCTCAGCTCTGTAAGCTGTGACTGATAGGTCATTCTTCTGCCTCTTTTCTGTTATATTTCTTAAACAAAGTAATGATTACAAGCGCTGCGACGAAATATAAACCGGCAGCAATATAATAGGCTGTCCGATATCCTTCCTGTGTCGTAAAAAGGATGCTTCCTGTAAAATGACCGCTGATGATACTGACAATCCCGGCAATAAAGTTCACAACCGAAGTGAAAGCCGGACGCAGATTTTTCGGTGCAAGCATCATCGAAAGTGCGCTGTCTGCAGGACTTCCGAGATTGGCAAGGCCTGCTCTCATAAACAGACCAATTCCTACCATTGGGATCATGGCTTTTCCAAAATGATTGCCGTTTGCAATGATCAGCATAAACGGTATCGATAAAAGCACTGTAAAACAAATGGTTCCCACTGTTCCCAACTTTTTCACGACAAATGGTGTAAATAACATAAATAACACGATTGCCGCGTAAGAAATAGATACCAGCAGAGAAGATGTCGCTTTATCTATATGCAGGTTGCGGTTCAGGAATACAGTATAGTAAGAAGTAAATAAGCCCATTGCAAAGGAGATCAGTGCCCAGTAGATCAAATACATCATGGCATCTTTCCGAAACAGCACGCTCAAGATATCGCGTGCCCTCTCCGGCAGGCTCTGCTTCTTTGTCTGCGTTTCATCCACAGAGATATAATCTGATTTTTCTTCACGAATGAAGAGGATCGGTATGATGGACAGCAATGTCACAACACCGGTAATGATCAAGACATCTCTGTTTCCAGCCAGGTAAGCATCACGGGTGCTGCCAGTCGTATCTGCGATATATTCCGTTAATTTTCTTGCTCTTTCAAAAGAAATACCTGCATGCGAAGAAAACAGTTTAACAGTTGCTGCACCACCAAGGAATGTCGTCAGGAAATATCCAACATATCCCATATAATATGTACGCGTATACCAATCAATACTTTTGCCGCCTGCGCTGCCGGCATAGGCTGCCACATAAGGAGCCAACATAATGAAATGCAGCTGTACTCCGGTCAGTGCCAGAAGCGTTGACAGATAAAAAATTGTTGCCGACTTTACAAACACAACGCAGAAAAATGCTGCGGATGTCGATGCCGCACAGAACAACAGCAATTTTTTATATCCACTTTTCGGAACAAGCAGCAAAATCAATGCGCTCAAAAATGTTGCATATCCGTAAAACGCCCAAAAAGATGTCGCCGTCGGCAATGACACTTCCTGCAGATAATTTACATAAGTATCATACAAAATGCCGCTGGCAAGATTGTTAATAACATAACTGATAATAAATAAAATCAAATTCCTTTTCTGTCTGAGTTGAACCTGCTGTATATGTATGTCCCCATTCATGATTTCTTCCTTCCTTTTCTGTAAAAAGCCGTTCAATAGTTATTTGAGATTATACTGTGTAAAAAACGGATGAAGCAGATTTGCTCCAAATTGTGTATCAAAGTGTGGTTTACGGATATTCTCCATATTCTGTTCCGGTTCGAGACGTTTGCGCATGGCAATGATTTCTTCATTTTCAATCTGCTCCATCATCGCCAGAAAAATCCTTGCTCTCCTCTTCATTTTCTGCAGATTAAATTTATATGTCCGGACAGTAGCATCGCTGATCCCCATTTCTTCACCGATTTCTTTATTGTCCTTTTCATAATATAAACCTTCCAGTACATCCTTCTGCGCATCAGAAAGCCCGTTCATTTGCTTGTCCAGATCCAGAAGACACTCAAATACACTGCCGTGCTCATCAAAAATATGCTCCTGCATCGCACGATGTGCATTCACGGATTTGCCCCTGGAAGAATAAATCAGTCCCTCTTCAAATTTATCCCCACAGAAAATGCACTGATATAGCTGTTCTTCTTCCGACCAGACATACCCCCTGGTTAATTCCTCCAACGTAAGCTCTTTGAATTCCATATTCAGGCGTCCTTTCTCTTCCATATACTGTATACACTTTATGTCGCTCTTATTTAGTTATGTTTTATATATTCGTTTATGGTTTTCATAAACGTTTTGTTGTTTCGTTTGTATTTTATTGTAAATTAGCACACTTTACGCAAAATTTCAACAGTTTTTTATTATTTTTATGCAAAATAACAAGAAAGTGTGCTAGCACACACTTACGCGTTTAAAATTGTCAATAGCACATCTTTCTTGCCCGCGCCGAGCACGCTTGCAAAGCAAGAATCTCTTCTCGTGCGAGTGCGCATCGTTTGCACGAAGTGCTTTTGTTTGATAGGAAATTCATCGTAATTTCCTATCAAACAAAAAAAGCAGAACCCTGCATTAACGCAAGATTCTGCTATTCGTTTAAATAATAGACTTGATTATTTCCGGATGGAATCAACAAGTTTTCGTGCTTCTGCGGTCAAATCTTTGATTTTATCAAATTCTCCTGATTTTACAAGATCCGCTTTTACCATCCAGCTGCCGCCACAGCAGATGATCTTATCACAGGAAAGATATTCTTCCAGATTTTTTGAATTGATCCCACCGGTTGGCATAAACTTAACATCTGTATAAGGTGCTGCCATCGCTTTGATCATAGCAACTCCGCCTGCCGGTTCTGCCGGGAAAAATTTTACGACTTTAAGACCTCTTTTTACTGCCTGTGCAACCTCAGATGGTGAAATACATCCTGGAAAAACAGGAATTTCTTTTTCCAGACAGTAGTCTACGATCTCCGGATCAAATCCAGGACTTACAATGAACTTTGCACCGGAAGCAACAGCTGCATCCACCTGCTTTGTTGTAAGAACAGTTCCTGCTCCTACAAGCATCTCCGGAAACTGTTCTGTCATCAGACGGATAGATTCTTCAGCTGCCTCTGTACGGAAAGTCACTTCCGCACACGGAAGACCACCTTCAACAAGTGCCTTTGCAAGCGGTACTGCATCTTTTGTATCATCCAATACAACTACCGGAACAACTCCAAGTTTCTGAAACTTCTCTGCTATATCCATCATTTAAATTTCCTTTCACTCACAATTTTTATCTTTTTATATCAAAATTCATTTCCATCACGTGTCTGATCAGGGAAACGTCATCTGTTATATTTCCATCGCCATGAATCGTATGTTTCACTGCACTTGCTGCGACACCAAAGTTTACAATATCTTCCGGTGTATAGTCATTCATCAGAGCATAAATAATACCACTTACAAATGCATCACCACCTCCGACACGGTCAAGGATATGAAATGTCAGTCGGTTACTTTCATAAATCTGTCCGTTCAGCCAGAGATATGCTGAAAGACTGTTCTCACTGCAGCTATGCGCAAAGCGCACATGTCTTGCAATGCATTTAATATTTGGATATCTCTCCACAAAAGCTTTGAAAACTTTTTCCTGCTGATCACGATCCGGCTGAAACGGGATGTCATCTTTTACATCACCGGCGTTATGATTTTCTTCGTTTTTCCAGATATGATATGGTTCAATTCCAAAAAGAACATCTACATACGGAAGGCAAAGGGTGCAGAAATCTCGTGCTTCCTCCCAACTCCATAATGTACTTCTGAAATTTCCGTCAAAACTGACTGTCATTCCACTCTCTTTTGCCGTTTTCAAACAGGTCAGAATCAATTCTTGACAGTTTTTGCCAAGTGCAGGTGTGATACCACTCAAATGAAGCCAGGTGTAACCTTCCAGAAGTTTTTTTACATCTGTTTTGCTGAAGTCATATTCAGAAAACGCACTATGTTTTCTGTCATACACTACTTTACTTGGGCGGATTCCGTAACCTGTCTCCAGATAATATGTTCCAAGACGATGTGTCGGTGTCTCTTCTTCTGTCGAATAAACTACACTGTCGCAATTTACATCATTGCTTCGCATCATACGAACAGCGCTTTTTCCAAGACTATTTCCCGGAACTACTGTAAAAAATGATGCATCTATTCCAAGATTTGCAAGGGAAAGCGCCACATTTGCTTCACTTCCTCCATATCTTGCTTCAAACGTTGTTGCTGTCCTGATTTTCTCATAGTCCGGCGGAGTCAGTCGAAGCATAATCTCGCCAATCGTAATAAATTTATGTTTCATAATCAATACTCCAGATAAGCTCCCTTCATTGGACTTGCAGCATGCTGACTAAAAAGTCTCAGCACACCTTTCTTGTATTTTGGTTCACGCGGTTTCCAGTTTTTACGTCTTTCTGCAAGGATTTGATCAATTTCTTCCATAGACTTGCGTTCTCCTGCAATTCCGATGATATTCAGTTTTCTTCCCATAACATCTATTTCAATGAGATCGCCTTCTTCAACAAGTGCGATCGGACCTCCATCAACAGCCTCCGGACTGCAATGTCCGATAACCGGTCCGGTAGATGCACCAGAAAAACGACCATCAGTGATAAGGGCAATACTTTTTCCAAGTTCTTTATCACTGCTGATTGCCTCAGAAGTATAGAACATTTCCGGCATTCCACTTCCTTTTGGTCCTTCGTAACGGATAAATACTGCATCTCCCTTCTGAACCTTATGCTTCAGAACTGCATCCAGGCATTCTTCTTCACTGTCGAATGGTCTCGCACGAAGAACAGATTTAAACATTTCTTTCGGGCAGGCAGTATGTTTGATCACTGCACCTTCCGGAGCGAGATTTCCACGGAGAACAACAATACTTCCATCTGTTCCAATTGCTTTATCATATGGACGGATAATATCTTCCTTCGTAACATTCACGTTATAACGTTTGTTAAACTCCTGAAGCCATTTTTCACATTTTTCATAAAATCCGTTGCGCTTCAGTTCTTCCAGATTTTCTCCCAATGTCTTTCCTGTAACTGTCATTACATCCAAATGAAGATGTTCTTTGATTTCCTCCATGATTGCCGGTACACCACCTGCATAGTAGAAACATTCAGCCGGCCAGCGACCTGCAGGACGTACATCCAGAAGATATCTGGCATTTCTGTGCAGCCTGTCAAAGGTATCACCTGTAATCTCGATTCCAAGTTCATGGGCAATCGCCGGAATGTGAAGCAGACAGTTGGTGCTTCCTGAAATTGCAGCATGTACAAGAATTGCATTTTCAAAGCTGTCCATAGTTACAATATCTGAAGGACGCATATTTTCCATCTGAGCAATTCTCACTGCCTGTCTTCCTGCTTCTCTTGCAAAATCAAGAAGATCCGGACTCGTTGCAGGCATCAGTGCTGTTCCCGGAAGTGCAAGACCAAGTGCCTCTGCCATAATCTGCATGGTTGATGCAGTACCTATAAAAGAGCATGCGCCACAACTCGGGCATGCATTACATTTCGCCCAGTCAAGCTTCTCTTCATCAATTTCGCCACGTTCAAACTTTGCGCTATACATTCCAAGCTGTTCCAGAGTCAGCATTTCCGGACCGGCATTCATTGTTCCACCCGGGACAAAGACAGAAGGAATATTTACTCTGGCAAGTCCGATCAGATTTCCAGGCACACCCTTATCACAGCTTGAAAGATATACGCCTGCATCAAACGGTGTTGCATTTGCATGAATCTCGATCATGTTGGCGATCATCTCACGACTGGCCAGACTGTAGTTGATTCCGTCTGTTCCCTGGCTTTCACCGTCGCAGATGTCTGTACAGTGATAACGTGCTCCAAAACCGCCTTCTTCTGCAATTCCTTTGCGTACTTCTTCTACAAGAATATTCAGATGTCCGCTGCCTGGATGACTGTCTCCATAAGTACTCTCAACCATAACCTGAACTTTTCCCAAATCTTCTTTTGTCCACCCTGTCCCAATACGCAGGGGATCAAGTTCCGGTGCAAGTTTTCTCATTTCCTGACTTCTTAATTGCATAATTTTTCCCTCCATTTTATTCTCTGATAAGCCTCAGACTTTCTAATGTTTTCCTGAGTTTTTCTTCATCCGCTTCTTCTACTCCAAGTTCCACTCCATCAAATGAGGGCAGACTGAACACGCCCAACATCGATTTTGCATCTACAATATATCTTCCACAAATCAGATCTACATCTTTTATGCAGCCTGATGCTGCCTGTACCAGATGCTTTGCATCATAAATATCTCTCAGATAAACTGGTATTTTTATCATCACACTCTGCCTCCTATGCAAAGATTGAAATAATAAAGCTTACAACAAGTGCTGTGACACCAATCAATGTCTCCATAATCGTCCAGGATTTCAGAGTTGTCTTTTCATCAATCTCAAGGAACGAAGTTACCAGCCAGAATCCCGCATCATTCACATGGCTCAGTGCAGTTGCTCCGCCACAGATAGCACAACACATAGCCGCTCTGTAAATCATGCTGCTGTCCATCACTGCCGGCATGGTTGCCATAATTCCAGATGCCATTGTCATTGCAACGATAGAACTTCCGACCGAAGCTCTGACCAGAAGTGCGATCAGAAATGCGATCAAAATTAATGGGAGACCACTTTTTTCCAACGCCGGACCAATGATATTTCCAAGACCGGAATCCTGAAGCATCCAACGGATCACTCCGCCACTGGCAATGACCAGAAGAATCATTCCTACAGGTCTGAGTGAATGATCCAGAATTTTCTTTAACTGTTCACCGGTAAATCCACGTTTAATTCCCAAAAAGTACATCGAAGCCAGCGTTGCTATTGTCAATGCCAGAAACGGCTTTCCTATAAATCCAAGAACATCCTGAACACCGGTCGGCAACGGCATGTATTTTGACAAAGTACTGATCAGTATCAGCACAAGTGGAATCAGTATCACTCCCAAAACCAGGCCAAAAGGTGGAAGCTCTTTTCCATCATCCTTAATTTCTTCCACATTTACCGGAAGTTCTGTAAAAATCTTGTTGCCAATGAAATTTCCCCAGATAATTCCTGAGACCATCATGCAGATCAGTGCGACAGGGACTCCTACCATGATCATTGTTCCCAGGTTTACTCCAAGTGTATTTGCCACAAGTACCGAGCCCGCAGAAGGCGGAACAAACGCATATCCGCTGGCCAGACCTGCAAGAAGTGGAATCGCATAATACAGTGTGGATTTTTTGGTCTGCTTTGCAACACTGAACGCCAACGGAATCAACACTACAACTCCAGCCTCAAAAAATACAGTCGTACCAATTACAAGTCCTGTGATACCAAGTGCCCAACCGGCTTTTTTCTGACCGAATTTACTGATCAACGTCTCCGCTATTCTCTGAGCTCCTCCGCTCACTTCCAGGATTCCTCCAAACATGGAACCCAGCCCTACGAGAAGCGCAATTCCCTGAAGTGTCTTCCCGACACCTTTTTCTACCGTATCCGCGATCATCGTAAGCGGCATTCCGGCTCCTGCCCCGATGATGATAGCAGAAATCATCATTGACAGAACTGGATGAAGCTTAAATTTGATGATCAGTACCAGCAAAATCACAATTCCGATTGCAGCTGCAATCATCAGTCTCATTGGATCTGCCACAAAAGTTGTTTCTTCCATTTTTCCTTTAACCTCCTTGCGTAAAGCATTCATCTGATGTTTTTTCTTTTATCCAGAAATTCATCTGACCTTTTCTACCACTCATCTTACTATTCCCCGTTATTTGATGTATTTTCCCTTCAATTCATCTGATGACTTTATCATATATTTTCTTTATCAAAAACGCAATACTGTAATTTTATCTAAATTTTTATATATGTTTTTGTGCATTTTATCATTTTGACATTGGTTCTGGAAAATATTATCATAAAAAGCAGAAATTATAGATATTAGAAATGGAGCAAATCATATGACGAATTTGTTATCTGAAGAAAAAAGTCTTCCGCAAAAAATCTCAGAAGACATCATCGAACTTATTTTGGAAGAAAATCTGCAGCCAGGAGATAAATTACCTAATGAAACAATTCTCTCTGAACGCCTAAATGCAGGAAGAAGTTCTGTACGTGAAGCAATGAAGCTTCTCGCTTCCCGCAATATTGTCACGATACGGCAGGGTTCCGGTACTTATATTGCCTCTTCACCCGGAATGGTGGAAGACCCATTAGGTTTTACTTTTATTGGCAACAAGCAAAAGCTGATTCATGACCTGCTAGAAGTCCGATTTCTTCTGGAACCTTCTATTGTAGCAATGGCAGCTATACACGCTGACGAAAAAGACATAAAAAAAATCACCGCACTTTGCGATGAAGTAGAAGAACTATTGAGAAATCACGAAGACCATACACACACAGATATAGAATTCCATACGGCAATCGCTTTAAGCAGCAAAAACGTTGTTGTTCCAAGACTGATTCCCGTAATCAACAGCTCTATTCCTCTGTTTGTGGAAACAACTGGCGGTGCACTGTATGAAGAAACCATCGAAACTCACCGCGAGATTGCGGATGCCATTGCTGATCATGATCCTCTCCGTGCCCAGGATGCCATGTATCTGCATCTGGTTTATAATCGTAAGAGAATTCAGATGACAGAAAAATAAGAAAGGACTGTCAAAGAGACAGTCCCTAAAATCTTATGATTTACGGCAGTATATCATGCTCTGCATTGATCAGATGCGTTGTCATCCATTTTGCAGCATCCTCTTCTTTCTGGTTTTTCACTGCAATATAAATCTTTTTGTGCACATCCAGGATCAGTTCATAACGCACTTTCTGTGTACTTTTCTTTCCCTGATTCAGGATCTGTGTCAACGATTCACCAAGCACATTTCTACAAACCTGCAGCATAATAGAATACATACTGTTCTGTGATGCTTCTGCCACAGCCACATGAAACTCCATATCACATTCCATAAATTCCTCTGGATTTCCGATCGCAGCTTCGGATCTCTGGACAATTTCTTTCATCTTCTCCAGATCTTTCTCTGTCCGTCGGATAGCGGCCAGACGCGCAGCTTCATTTTCTGTCTGACGTCTGTACTCCAAAATATTTTCAATGCTCAGATGCTTCATCTGAATGATCGTCTCCAAAGACTGTACCGCATTGTCTACATTAATCTCCTGCACAACCGCTCCGCTGCTGCCGGAATAAATCTTGATGTAGCCCTCCCGCTCCAACATACGCATTGCTTCACGGATCGTCGGACGGCTCCGATGCATCATTTCCATCATCTTACGTTCAGATGGAAGACGCTCCCCCGGATGAATCTCTCCGTCAAAAATCAACTGTCGGATCTGGTTATATATTTCTTCACTGGCCCGTTTTGTCTGTACAGGCTGCAAATCAATCTGAATTACATTTTTCATAATGTTCACCCTTCCCTGATTACCTTTAAGTAATTATACATATTTAACCAAGCCAGTGCAACACCCAAAATATTTTTGTGTACCAAATAATACCAGTCAGGTCCTTCCTGTACAATGACATACCTTATTTTTCACCAAATGGTAAAGCTGTGATCGCAGTTTCCTATCAAAGAACAAAAACGCAATTAATCTACCATACCGGACAGACGGCCGGCAACGCCTGATTTTTTCAAAAGAATGAAAATAACAAATCCGATCACGATACCTGCGCCTGTCTGGAACGCCAACGCCGGAATCTCGATGATTGCTGTTTTTCCACCGTAAATAGCTGCACGTACCAGTGTATACGCAATGATATGAAGAACACCTCCACTGATTGCACCGATCAGAAAAGAGCCTTTTTTGTCTTTCAGAATCTTGTGCATGATCAGTCCCATCACGATTGCCCACATGCATTTAATCAGCAATGTCGGAACGACCCAGTAAAAATATCCGCCAATGAAATCGGATAAGCCTCCGCCGATAGCACCTGCGATGGCACCTTTTTTCAGGCCAAATAATGCAACTGTAAGCAGGATCATACAATCTCCCAGATGTACATATCCGCTGATGGTCGGAATTTTAAAAATATAGGTTCCTAAAAATACAAGGGCTGCCATTGCAGCTGTCACTGTAATATCTACTGTCCGGATCTTCTGTCCGGAATTTGTCACATTTGTCTGTGCACTCATAATTTATCTCCTCTCATTTACCCCCAGAATTCACATTCTCTTATCAAGCAGATATTCACAATCCGCTTACAACATTTCAGGCAAGCGGATATTCTTAATCCACTCACGCTACTTTGCTAAATTGTTTTCAGTTCCATAAATTTCTTTGCATTGTTATAAAAAACATCCTCCAACTGTGCATCATTTAATCCACAGGAATATACACGCTGAATTTCCACACTTGGATGATGGAACGGTGAATCAATTCCAAACATCACCCGTTCACTTCCTACGGTATCATAAGCATTTTTGATCTGACATCCCATAGGCATTCCCGATACTTCCAGGAAAAGATTATCATACTTATATGCCATATTCAGGCTGCCTTCAATGTAGACACCATGTCCATGTCCCATATGGATCATGACAGTCGGCACATGTGGATGACGTTCTGCCAGCAATCCGATCTGCCAGGGCAGTGAGAAAGGCGGATGTCCACAGTGGATAAAGACTGGCTTCTTGTATGCCTCTGCAATCTCCATGATCGGATCAACCATCGGTGAATCCGCAGTAAAGGCATCAAATAAGGGCTGCATCTTTACACCTGCAAAATTCTCATCCCGCAGATAATGCTCCAGCATATCGTACGCTTCCTGTCCTTCATTTGCATTCACCCAGCAAAGCGGGATGATTTTATCCGGAGCCGCCTGATATGCGTCCTTCAGCTCTTCATTCAAATGACAGCCGGCCGGGCATAAAATTGTTTTTTCAATATTGTAAGTCTCCATCTGTTCCATAAGACGCTGCAGATCAAAATCAATATTGAACGGACTTCCAAATTTTCCAATATGAGAATGAGCGTCAATTTTTTTAAAATGATTATAATGATTATCCATAATAATCTCCATTCCACCGCCAAGTCGGCGGCACAAATAGTAATGAAAGTCTTTTAATCCTCCACGTAACTGAT
>NZ_CAKRAS010000011.1 GCF_934295145.1 uncultured Eubacterium sp.
AGCGTAGCAATTAGCTGACACCAAAAATAAAAAATTGGTGTCAAAATGGTGTCAAACCAAGAAAAAGTGATGATTATAAGGAAGAAAAAGTGTTGCAAACCTCGTAAAATCAAGGTTTGCAAAAAAATCTCAAAATATTAGCACTCGCCTATTGACTTGGCTAATAACATGTGATATAACATACTTAGCGCAAATAAAAACGTTATACAACAAGTAGAACAAAAGGTATGAAAATAGTAGAAACACCCGGAAAGGAGGGGTTTTTATGAATATCCAGAAATTTACACAGAAATCTATGCAGGCAATCCAGGATTGCGAGAAATTAGCTTATGAATATGGTAATCAGGAAATCGAGCAGGAACATCTGCTGGTAGCCCTGATGCGTCAGGAAGATGGTCTGATCCCGATGTTGATTGAAAAGATGGAGATCAACAAACAGCATTTCATGAACAATGCGGAAGATCATCTGGCAAAGAGAGTGAAAGTGTCCGGAGGACAGGTTTATGTCGGCCAGCAGCTGAACAAAGTACTGATCAGTGCCGAGGATGAAGCAAAGCAGATGGGCGATGAGTATGTATCCGTAGAGCATCTGTTTTTGAGCATGATCCGTTATCCGAACCCGGCGATCAAAGAAATCTTCCGTGAGTATGGAATCACAAGAGACAGATTCCTTCAGGTTTTATCCACCGTCCGTGGCAACCAGAGAGTTGTAAGTGACAATCCGGAAGCTACTTATGATACATTGGAAAAATATGGTTACGATATGGTAGAGCGTGCAAGAGATCAGAAACTGGATCCGGTCATTGGCCGTGACAGTGAGATCCGAAACGTGGTTCGTATCCTTTCCAGAAAGACGAAAAACAACCCGGTTCTGATCGGTGAGCCTGGTGTTGGTAAAACAGCTGTTGTCGAGGGACTGGCACAGCGTATCGTCCGTGGAGATGTTCCAGAAGGATTAAAAGACAAGAAATTGTTTGCCCTTGATATGGGTGCTCTGGTTGCAGGTGCAAAATACAGAGGTGAATTTGAGGAACGTCTGAAAGCTGTTTTGGACGAGGTAAAGAAGAGCGAAGGCAAGATCATCCTCTTTATCGATGAGCTGCATACCATCGTTGGTGCAGGAAAGACGGATGGAGCCATGGATGCCGGCAACATGTTAAAACCTATGCTGGCAAGAGGTGAATTGCATTGTATCGGTGCTACCACACTGGATGAGTACCGTGAATATATCGAAAAAGATGCTGCGCTGGAGCGTCGTTTCCAGCCGGTTATGGTAGACGAGCCAACGGTGGAAGATACTATTTCCATCCTGCGTGGTTTGAAAGAGCGTTATGAAGTATTCCATGGTGTAAAAATTACAGATGGCGCGTTGGTTTCCGCAGCCGTACTGTCCAACCGTTACATTTCCGACCGTTTCCTGCCGGATAAAGCCATCGACCTTGTGGACGAGGCATGTGCACTGATCAAGACAGAGCTGGATTCCATGCCGACAGAGTTGGATGAGCTGAACCGTAAAGTAATGCAGCTGGAGATTGAAGAAACCGCTTTGAAGAAAGAAGAAGACAATCTGAGCAAAGAGCGTCTGGAGAATCTTCAGAAAGAACTGGCAGAGCTGCGCAGTGAGTTCCAGACAAAGAAAGCACAGTGGGACAACGAGAAGAAAGCTGTTGAGCGTGTACAGAAGCTGCGTGAGGAACTGGAAGCACTGAACAAAGAAATCCAGACCGCACAGCAGAATTATGATCTGGAAAAGGCAGCAGAACTGCAGTATGGCAAGAAACCACAGCTTGAAAAAGAACTGGCGCACGAAGAAGAAATCGTAAAAAATAAAGATATGTCACTGGTGCATGAGAGTGTCAGCGAAGATGAGATTGCAAGAATCATTTCACGCTGGACAGGCATCCCGGTTGCAAAACTGACCGAGAGTGAACGTAACAAAACCTTACATCTGGACGAAGAACTGCACAAACGTGTCATCGGACAGGATGAGGGTGTCACAAAAGTTACCGAAGCGATCATTCGTTCCAAAGCAGGAATCAAAGATCCGAGCAAGCCAATCGGTTCATTCCTGTTCCTTGGACCTACCGGTGTTGGTAAAACAGAGCTGGCAAAAGCGTTGGCTGCAAGCCTGTTTGATGATGAATCCAATATGGTTCGACTTGATATGAGTGAATACATGGAGAAATACTCTGTATCCAGACTGATCGGAGCACCTCCAGGATATGTAGGATACGATGAAGGCGGTCAGCTGACCGAAGCCGTTCGTAGAAAACCATATTCCGTCGTTCTGTTTGATGAGGTAGAGAAAGCGCATCCGGACGTGTTTAACGTATTGTTACAGGTTCTGGATGACGGTCGTATCACAGATTCCCAGGGACGTACCGTAGACTTTAAAAATACCATCATCATTATGACATCCAACCTTGGATCTGCGCATCTGCTGGAAGGTATCGACGAAAACGGTGATATCAATCCGGAAGCAGAAGAACTGGTTATGAACGAGTTGCGCGGCAACTTCAGACCGGAGTTCTTAAATCGTCTGGATGAGATCATCATGTTCAAGCCGCTGACCAAGGATAACATCGGAAATATCATACATCTGCTGATGAATCAGCTGAACAAACGTCTGGAAGACCGCGAGATTTCTGTAGAACTTACACCGGCAGCAGAGAACTTTATCGTAGAGCATGGTTATGATCCAATCTACGGTGCAAGACCGTTGAAACGATTCCTGCAGAAGCATGTGGAGACCTTATCTGCAAAACTGATCCTTGCGGATGAAGTACATGCAAATGATGTCATCCTCATCGATGTAGATGGAGATCATCTGACAGCAAGGGTAAAATAGTATGATTACAGTGTCAAAAGGTCTGAGTCCACCTGTGCTTGCACAAGGGTGGATGAATGACCTTGGGGCACGCCCCGATATGAGCATAAAAGTGGGATTTTCATCCCACGATATGCGAATAGCGGGAAGGATTGTGGGAGTGCAAAGCACGGAGCAATCCGTATTAATCAAGATTTGGGTGTTTTGACACCCAAATCATAGTATAAGAGATAGAAAGAAGAGATTTAGCTTAGTTGTAATGACTGGGCTGAGTCTCTTTTTCTCTCAGATTTTGGAATGATCACTTTGAACGCAGACCGCAAAGCGACTGCGTTTATGAGCAAGTAGCGAAAGCGGATTGCGAATGCCCGCTTTCATAAATTTCCGTAATATAAAAGAAGCACCACATGAAAGAGCCCCGATTTGGTTAGGATCGGGGCTCTTTCTTTCTTCAGAGCCAATTCGCAAAATCGCCTTTGCAAGGCTTTCCTTTTGCTCATCTTTGGTTCTCACCAAAGAAATTTTCTTGAAAATATGCTCTTACATGCAAGCATGACGATCCTATTTTCAAAAAATTGCCTTGGCTCTGAAGTGCTTTGTATATTGTAAAATAGAGGGAAAATGTTAAAAAAAGTTTAATCGAATAATCAATCAAATAACAAGATAAAATAATTATTTTTTGATGATTCGTGTTCCTGTTGCACCGTTTACACCGTCTTTTGCTTTCTGTAAAAGGGTGATGAGGGCGGTACGTCCCTCGCCTGATTCGGCAAATTCTACAGCTGCCTGTACTTTCGGAAGCATGGAACCTGGAGCAAAATGTCCTTCTTCCATGTACTGTTTTGCTTCTTTGACAGAGATGTCATTGAGCCATGTCTCTTCCGGAGTACCGAAGCGGAGTGCTACTTTTTCAACTGCAGTCAGAATGATCAGGAAATCTGCATTTAACTGCTGTGCGAGGAGACAGCTTGCGAAATCTTTGTCGATAACTGCTCCAACACCTTTTAAATGGTTTCCGCGACGGATCACAGGGATACCACCGCCACCGCTGGCGATGACGACTTCGCCTGCTTCTAAGAGATCTTTGACTGTGTCGATTTCAATGATTTCTGCCGGTTTCGGAGAAGCAACGACACGACGATAGCCGCGTCCTGCATCTTCCATAATCTGAATACCGCTGCTGGCTACAGCTGCATCAGCTTCTTCTTTGGTCATAAACTGACCGATTGGTTTGGTTGGATGTTCGAATGCAGGATCATTTTCGTCCACACGAACCTGTGTGATCACAGTGGCAACATTTTTCTTGATGCCACGGTTTAATAATTCCTCTTTTAATGCATTCTGAAGATCATAACCAATATATGCCTGACTCATGGCAACACAGACGGAGAGTGGTGTGATTGCCGGATGAGAAGGTTCTGTTTTGGAATATGCTGCCATTGCATTGTTGATCATTCCGACCTGTGGACCGTTGCCGTGGGAGATGATGACTTCATTTCCTGCTTCGATCAGATCAGCAATTGCCTTGGAAGTTTCCTGAACAGCCAGATACTGTTCAGGAAGATTTTTTCCAAGGGCATTACCGCCAAGTGCAATGACGATACGTTTTTTACCCATGATTAGCTACCCCCATATGGATTAGTGTGTATTATTCGAAGATCCGTTTTCCAGCGCGCTCTTCTAATTTCTTTAAGATTTCCTGCGGATTCTCAAATTTGCTTAAGAAGATCATAGCAGCGATGATATATGGTTTGTAGCTTGCTTCTTTGTAAAGCGGTGTGCGGTAACGATCGAATACGGAAGCCTCAACCTCGCCGTCTTTGCAGCTTACATCGTTGATATCAGCCGGCAGGCAGTGTAAGTATAATGCTTTGCCGTCTTTTGTTGTTTTCATTAATTCTTCTGTACAGCACCAGTCTTTGTGCTCTGCATTCTGAGCAAGAAGCTCTTTCTCAAGTGCTTTGATTCCTTCTGTGTCGCCTTCGCCGTAAAGGTTTGTACGTTTCTCCATAGCTGCGAACGGAGCCCAGCTCTTCGGATATACAACATCAGCATCTTTGAAAGCTTCAGCCATGCTGTTTACTTTTGTGAAGGAACCGCCTGATTTCTCTGCGTTTGCTTTAGCAACTTCCTCAACTTCCGGCATTACATCGTATCCTTCCGGATGAGCAAGTACTACGTCCATACCGAAACGTGTCATCAGACCGATGATACCCTGCGGAACGGAGAGTGGTTTACCATAAGATGGAGAGTATGCCCATGTCATGGCAACTTTTTTACCTTTTAAGTTTTCAACACCGCCAAACTCATGGATCAGGTGAAGAGCGTCAGCCATAGCCTGTGTCGGATGGTCGATATCACACTGAAGGTTTACCAGTGTCGGGCGCTGCTCTAAGATGCCGTCCTCGTTACCCTGTTTTACAGAGTCAGATACTTCGTGCATGTAAGCATTACCTTTGCCAATGTACATATCGTCACGGATACCGATAACATCAGCCATGAAGGAGATCATGTTAGCTGTCTCACGAACAGTCTCACCATGAGCTACCTGGGATTTACCCTCGTCCAGATCCTGAACTTCCAGACCAAGCAGGTTACATGCGGAAGCGAAAGAGAAACGTGTTCTTGTGGAATTGTCACGGAATAAGGAAATTCCAAGTCCGCTCTCGAATACTTTTGTGGAGATGTTGTTCTCGCGCATGTAACGAAGTGCATCAGCGATAGTGAAAACAGCCTCTAATTCGTCATCTGTTTTTTCCCATGTAAGGAAGAAATCGTTGTTGTACATTTCTTTGAAGTTTAAGCTGTTGAGTTTGTCGATGTAATCCTGTAATGTTTTCATTTATGTATTCTCCTTATAATAAATTAGATTCGTTGAAATTTACTCCATATAGTTGCCTGGTAATGCTGCGTATACAGCTGCACAAGTCACCAGATCCTGTTTCCATGTTTTTTCGTTTGGAGCATGAGCCTGAGCCTCAGCACCCGGTCCAAAACCGATACAAGGAATGTTGTTTCTTCCCATGATAGATACGCCATTTGTGGAGAATGTCCATTTGTCTGTAAGTGGACGAGCCTGACGCATTTCAAGTGTCTCAGCAGCACCGATACGCTGATCTCCGTATAATGCTGTGTAAGCAGCCTCGAGAGATTTTGTTACTTTGTGATCTTTCGGAATTGCCCATGTCGGGAAGTAGCACTCGATCTCATATACACATCCTGTGTAAGAAGGACGATCGTAGTTGTACATGGATACTTTTACATCATCGCCGTATTTCTGTACGCTTGGAAGTGCACGGATCTCGTCTAAGCAGCTTTCCCATGTCTCGCCGAATGTCATACGACGGTCAAGGGAGATTGCACAGGAATCAGCAACTGCACAACGGCTTGGGGATGTATAGAAGATCTGAGATACTGTTACAGTACCGCGGCCAAGGAAACGAGCCTCTTCCCAGTCTTTGTTGTATTTCGGGTTGAGCATTTTTACAAGACCTTTGATCTCTGTCTCGTCAGCGTCATCGTTCTCATTTAAGGAACGGATGTCCTGAAGAATGTCAGCCATTTTGTAGATGGCATTATCTCCACGCTCCGGAGCGGAACCGTGGCAGGAGATACCTTTTACATCTACACGGATTTCCATACGTCCACGCTGTCCGCGGTAGATACCACCGTCTGTCGGCTCTGTGGAAACTACGAATTCCGGACGGATCTTGTCTTCGTTGATGATGTACTGCCAGCACAGACCGTCACAGTCCTCTTCCTGAACTGTTCCGACTACCATGATCTTGCAGCCTTCCGGAATCAGATCAAGATCTTTCATGATCTTAGCACCATATGTAGCGGAAACGATACCGCCACACTGATCGGATACACCACGACCGCCGATTTCTTCGTCTGTCTCATATCCATCATATGGATCGAAGTTCCAGTTTTCAATGTTTCCGATACCTACAGTATCGATGTGTGCATCGTAAGCGATGATCTTGTCACCGGTTCCCATGTAACCGATAACGTTACCCTGCGGATCGATAACAACTTCGTCGAAATCCAGTTTTTTCATTTCGGCAGCGATGGTCTCGATATGAGCTTTCTCATCACAGCTCTCGCCCGGATTCTTTACGATAGCACGTAAGAATCTGGTCATGTCGTCTTTGTAGCTCTCAGCGGTTGCTTTGATTTTGTTGTAATCCATAGTAGTAATACCTCCATACTATAAGTTGAATAATAGATTGATTGGTTAGTCTAAAAAAGGTTCAAAAAAATTTGGATTATATTGGATTTTATTAATCTTCTAAATAATCTTTTCCGTCCCAGACGATTTCTTTATAACGTTCCGGATCTGTATCTCCCTCAGTAGAGAAGAGCAGTACCTGTGAATTTTCGTCTAACTGTAACGCTTCTTTTAAATCTGCATAATCCGGATTTGTCATGATCTCATTTAATACACCGAATGTAACGGCTCCTGATTCACCGGATGTTACCTGCGGATCACCTTTGATCGGAGCAGCGAGCATACGCATGGATTTTGCAGATACCCAGTCCGGAGCAGCAACGAATACAGATACATGGTTTTTCAGAATATCCCAGGATGTTGTATTCGGCTCGCCACATGCAAGACCTGCCATGATAGTCGGCATATCGCCTTCTACGTTGTATTCTGCACCATCGCCGGCAACGGCGCCTTTGTACAGACATGCAGCTGTATCAGCTTCTACCACACAGACGATCGGAGGATTGTCCGGGTACTGATTTGCAAAATAGCCCTGTACACCGCCAGCTAAGGAACCAACACCGGCCTGAACAAATACATGTGTCGGACGCTTAATGCCAAGTTCATGAAGCTGCTCATTTGCTTCCATTGCCATGCTTCCGTATCCCTGCATGATCCAGGAAGGAATCTCTTCATAACCTTTCCATGCAGTATCCTGTACAACTACACCGTTGTCTACTTTTGCAGCAGCTGCAGCAGCCATACGTACACATTCGTCATAGTTTACTTCTTCGATTGTAGCAGTAGCGTTTTCTGCCAGAATGTGGTTCAGTCTGTTCTGTGTGGAGCCTTTCGGCATAAATACAACCGCTTTCTGTTTTAAACGGTTTGCTGCCCATGCAACACCACGTCCGTGATTGCCGTCTGTTGCAGTAAAGAATGTTGCCTGTCCGAATTCTTCACGAAGTTTGTCGGATGTCAGTGTCTCGAAATCAAGCTCTGTGATGTCTCGACCTGTCTGCTTTGCAATGTATTTTGCCATTGCGAAAGAACCGCCGAGAACTTTGAATGCGTTCAGACCGAAACGGTAAGACTCATCTTTTACACAGACATCTTTGAGACCAAGGCGGTCTGCCATGTGAGTCAGATGTGCAAGAGGTGTTCTCTCATATCCCGGAATTGTTTTGTGAAAAGCGCGGGCTTTTTCAACTTCCTCAAGTGCCATAACCGGAAGATTTGCATCGTCTGTTTTCGGCATTGTGTTTTTCACCCATTTGATTTGTTTCATAAAAACCTCCTCCTAATTTTTATCTGCTTTGATGTAGCTGTACAAAGTATATTTTGAAATCCCAAAGTACTGGGAAACTTTGTCGCCTGATTTAGTAATAAGAAAAGCACCGGTATTATTCAGGAACTGAATTGCCTGAACTTTTTCATCCTTTGACATCAGGGATGCAGGTTTTCCAACGACTGCAACGGCCTGCGCAATCAGATCATCCAGCAGGTCTGCCACGTTGGTGCAGATGCTTTCCGGTTCCTTATGATAAGAAGAAACCGCCGGTTCGCCGTTTTCACTGATGAGTGAGCGGACAGAATCCTGAAAATACAGAAGATTGGTGATGTCAAAATTGATGGCAAGGATATACTGGATCGGTCCGTCTTCTTCTTCACGTACAAAGATGGTAGAAGATTTTAATGTTCTTCCATCCTGTGTCTTTGTCAGATAACCGAGATGATCGGAAATCTTGGACGGATCTTTCTTCATGGTCTCCAATACAACTTTGGACGGCCCATCGCCGGTTTTTCTGTTTGTAATATGACCGTTTTCGATATAAACAATGGATTTCTGAAGACTCTTTCGGGTCAGGTCATGAATCACTATTTCACAGTCATTTCCAAACTGAATGGCCAGTGCTTTTGCCAGTTGTTTTAAAAGCTCCAGTGTCATCATTTTGCTGTCTCCTTTTGTTTTGCTTTCTGTACTCATCATAGCAGATTTTTTTCAGATGTCAACACCAAAAACAAAATTTTTTTTAGGTAAAAATAAAAAAAGTTTGAAAAACAATATTGCTTTTAAATAAAGGGTGTGGTAATATCTAATTAGATTGAACGGTCAATAAAAACACAGCCGTTGTGAATCGTGAAAAACAACCTTGGAAATGACAAAATGCACCTGCTTTTTTAATGAAAAAAAGAGATGGATTTTTGTTTCCTTAAAAAGTTGTAAACAGTACAGCAAATGACATGGGGAATGAAAGGAGAAGAAACATGATTCTGGTAGGAAAAGGAACCGTGATCACAAGGGATGAGACCAATCCGCTGATCAAAGATGGTGGAGTTGTCCTTGATGGTGAACAGATTGTAAAGGTGGGTGATTATGAGACACTGCGCAGTGAATATCCGCAGGCAGAGCTGATCGATGCAAAAGGTCAGATCATTATGCCATCCCTTATTAATATGCACGAACATATTTACAGTGCATTTGCCAGAGGATTATCTATTAATGGATACAATCCAAACGGATTTTTAGATATCCTGGACGGACTGTGGTGGACAATTGATCGACACCTGACATTGGAGCAGACCTATTTAAGTGCGATCGCTACTTATATAGACTGTATCAAAAATGGTGTAACGACCGTGTTTGACCATCATGCAAGTTTTGGATCCATTGAAGGAAGCTTGTTTAAAATTGCAGAGGCTTCTGCAAAGATGGGGGTTCGAAGCTGTCTGTGCTATGAAGTATCTGACCGTGATGGTGAGGAGAAAGCAAAAGCTTCCGTAAAAGAAAATGCAGACTTCATTAAATATGCAGCACAGCAGAATAATGACATGATCAAAGCTATGATGGGTATGCATGCACAATTTACGATTTCTGACAAGACATTTGAACTGTGCCGCGAAAATATGCCGGAGGGCGTAGGAGCACACATTCATGTGGCAGAGGGAATCGAGGATCTGCATGATTGTCTGCATAAATATGGAAAGAGAATTGTGAACCGACTGATGGATCACGATCTGTTAGGACCGCAGACCATGACAGCACATTGCATTTATGTCAATGAACAGGAGATGGATCTGCTGAAAGCGACAGATACCATGGTGGTACATAATCCGGAGTCAAATATGGGAAATGCCTGCGGATGTCCTCCAACTATGAGAATTTTCCAGAAAGGTGTTCTGACCGGCCTTGGAACGGACGGCTATACACATGATATGTTTGAATCTTATAAGGTAGCAAATGTACTGCACAAACATTCTTTATGTGATGCAAATGCTGCGTGGGGTGAAGTTCCGGCGATGTTATTTGAAGGAAATGCGAAAATGGCAAACCGCTACTTTGATATTCCACTTGGTGTGTTGAAGGAAGGCGCAGCAGCAGACGTGGTTGTAGTAGCTTACGATCCGCTGACACCACTGACCGCGGACAATATCAACAGCCATATGTTATTTGGTATCAACGGTACCATGACACAGACAACCATCTGTAATGGAAAAGTGCTGATGAAAGACCGTGAACTGACCATGATCGATGAGGCAAAAGCAATGGCAGATTGCAGACAGGCGGCAGCAGAGCTGGCGCACAGCATCAATGGATAATATAACAATTATATGGATGGGGTAATAAATATTCGAGATAGAATAAACTAAAGTTATAAAATGACGAATAGAATAATAAAGAGAGGTTAATTACAATGGGCGACAGAATGACACCGATTCCTTTTGGAAATCTGATGAACTGGGCGATGACAGAACGTGCAAAAAAACAGACTGTATTTGGAATTCGTAAAGAGTACAAGGCAGATCCGGCGAAAAATCGTTCTATCTTCGGAGAAAAAATCGAGACACCATACGGCCCGGCCGCAGGACCGAATACACAGCTTGCACAGAATATTATTGCAGCCTATCTGGCAGGCAGCCGTTTCTTTGAACTGAAAACGGTGCAGATTTTAGACGGAGAGGATCTTCCGGTAAATAAACCATGTATCCTTGCAGATGATGAATGTTACAACTGTGAGTGGTCCACAGAGCTGTATGTGCCGCAGGCTTACGCAGAGTACGTAAAAGCATGGGTTGCATTAAAAGCACTTTCCAGAGAGTGGGGACTTGGCGCAGCAGACGGATTTGTATTCAATATCAGTGTTGGATATGATCTGCAGGGTATCAAATCAGAAAAAATCGATACCTTTTTAAATAATATGATCGAGTCGAAAGACAATCCGGTATTTCAGGAGTGTATTCAGTGGTTGAAGGACAACAAAGACAGTTTCCACAACCTGACAGATGCTGATATCGAGGCAATTCCTTCTGATATCTGTAAATCTGCAACCGTATCTACCCTGCACGGATGTCCTCCGCAGGAAATTGAGAGCATTGCTTCTTATTTATTGACGGAGAAAGGCCTGAACACGTTTGTAAAATGTAATCCGACTCTGCTTGGATACGAAGAAGCGCGCGAGATCATGGACAGCATGGGATATGATTACGTGGCATTCGGTGATTTCCATTTTAAAGATGATCTTCAGTTTGAAGATGCTGTACCGATGCTGACCAGACTTCAGGCATTAGCAGACAGCAAAGGACTTGCCTTTGGTGTAAAAATCACAAATACCTTCCCGGTAGATGTGACAAGAAATGAACTTCCAAGTGAAGAAATGTACATGTCCGGAAAATCTTTATGTGCACTGTCCTTGAGCGTAGCATATAAGCTGAGCAAAGCATTTGACGGAAAATTAAGAATTTCCTATTCCGGCGGAGCTGATGCATTTAACATTGATAAAATCTTCGGACTTGGCATCTGGCCGATCACAGTGGCAACTACTTTGTTGAAACCAGGCGGATATAACCGTGGCATTCAGCTTGCAGATAAATTAAACGCAATGGAATTCAAGCCGTTTGCAGGGGTAAATGTAGACGGACTGGCAGCGCTGATCGAGGAGATCAAGCATGATCCGCATCATGTAAAACCGGTAAAACCGTTACCGAGCCGCAAGATGGACAAAGAAGTTCCGTTACTGGACTGCTTCACCGCACCATGTATGGAAGGATGTCCAATCCATCAGGATATTCCGGCTTATGTAAAACTTGCTGGTGAAGGAAAAATGCAGGAAGCGTTAGAAGTGATCCTTGATAAAAATCCACTGCCATTTATGACCGGTACTCTGTGTAACCACAGATGTATGAGCAAATGTACCAGAAACTTCTACGAGGAGCCGGTTGCGATCCGCGGCACAAAACTGCAGGCTGCAAAAGGCGGATATGACAGTGTGTTAGGTGGTCTGAAAGCAGAAGGATGCTGTGGTAAGAAAGTTGCCATCGTAGGTGGCGGTCCTGCCGGTATTGCCTGTGCAGCCTTCCTTGCAAAAGGCGGAGCAGACGTTACCGTATTTGATAAAAAAGCAAACTTCGGAGGAACAGTACGCAACGTGATTCCATCCTTCCGTATTGACAACGAGGCAATTGCAAAAGATGTTGAGATTGCAAAAACATACGGAGCAAAGTTTGTAAATAACAGAGAAATTGAATATATCGACAGCCTGAAAGAGGAAGGATTTGAGACCATCGTTCTTGCAATCGGCGCACATAAAGGTATGGCGATCGGAGTAGATACCGAGAAAGAACTGAATGCGGTAGACTTCCTTGAGGCAGCAAAAGAAGACCCGAAAGCACAGAACCTGGGCAAACATGTCGTTGTCATCGGAGCAGGTAACACAGCCATGGATGCGGCACGTATGGCAGGCAGAATTGAGGGCGTAGAAGACGTTACTGTGGTATACAGAAGAACAAAACGTTACATGCCGGCGGATGAGGATGAGTTATTAGAGGCACTGGAAGACGGTGTGGTTATGAAAGAGCTGCTTGCACCGAAGACACAGAAAGACGGTGTTCTGACATGTAAGAAAGTTGTCTTAGGTGAGATGGATGCCAGCGGCAGACAGAAACCGATGGAGACAGAGGAAGAAGTTCAGATTCCGGCAGACACTATCATCGCATCTCTCGGTGAGCGTGTGGACAGCACATTGTATGAGAAAAACCGTATCGATGTCAATGAGAAAGGACAGCCGGTTCTCAATGCGGAAACCATGGAGACAAGCAAACCGGGCGTTTATGCCATCGGTGATGGTGCAGGCGGAGCAGCGACGATCGTTCTGGCTATCCGCGATGCACAAAAAGCAGCAAGCCATATCCTTGGAGAATCTGCAAAATCTGAGTATGCATACGATACCGATGTAGCGCGTGCAGCAGAAAAGAAAGGCATTTTAGTTCACTCCGCAGAAGGAAAAGCAGAGCAAGAGAGATGTCTGGAATGTAACCATATCTGTGAGAACTGCGTTGATGTATGTCCAAACCGTGCAAACGTAGCAATCGCAGTACCGGGACAGAAAATGCCGGCTATCGTACATGTGGATTACATGTGTAACGAGTGCGGCAACTGTAAGAGCTTCTGCCCATACAGCAGTGCACCGTATCAGGATAAATTTACCTTATTTGCAAATGAGGCCGATTTTGAGAACAGCAAAAATGACGGTTATGTTGTACTGAACAGAGAGACCATGGAAGTGAAAGTCAGACTGGCAGATTTCGTAAAGATCTACAATCTGAAAGATGCTGACTGCAGCTTATACGATGGATTAAAACAGGTGATTCTGACAATTGATGCAGATTACGATTACCTTTATCTGTAATATTCAGAGCCGAGTAGATTTTTAAGAGAAACTGTGAGTTATGCTGGCATAAGACAGCATTTCAGATAAGGAGTTCATAATGGGATATTTAATCAAAAACGGTACCGTTGTTTACGCAAACGGCAGTTACACAGCCGATGTACTGGTAGAAGGTGAGAAAATAACCCAGGTGGCAAAAACCATTGATGCGCCGGGCATGACGGTCATCGATGCGTCCGGGAAATATATATTTCCCGGATTCATCGATACCCATACACATTTCGATCTGGATGCGGGAGATTTTCATACCGCAGATGATTTTTATACAGGGACAAAAGCTGCGATAGCAGGAGGAACCACATCAATCCTTGATTTTACCACGCAGGAAAAAGGGCAGACCTTAACCGAAGCGCTGGATGTCTGGCATAAAATGGCAGATGGAAAAAGCTCCTGTGATTATGGTTTTCATATGTCGATCACAGACTGGAACGATGAGGCAAAAAAGGAAATCAAAGAAATGACCCGTCAGGGGGTCACTTCTTATAAATTATATATGGCGTATGATAATCTCAGAGTAAATGACAAAGAGTTATTCGAGATATTGTCAGCAATTGAGGAAGAACACGGCATCGCAGGTGTCCACTGTGAAAACGGTGACATCATCAAGGCAGTGACAGAAAAACTCAAATCCGAGGAACGCAACAGCATACGTCTGCATCCGAAGAGCCGTCCGGCGGAGGCGGAAGCAGAAGCCATCAACCGACTCCTGACCATTGCAAAGCTGGCAGGCACACCGGTAAATATCGTACATTTAAGTTCCAGACAGGGATTGAAAGTAGTCCAGAGAGCCAGAAAAGAAGGCCAGCAGGTATTTGTGGAGACATGTCCACAGTATTTGATTCTGGATGAAAAGGAATATAACCGTCCGGGATTTGCAGGAGCTGCTTTTGTATGTGCGCCGCCGCTTCGAAAAAAAGAGGACCGGGAGGCACTCTGGGAAGCAGTTACAAAAGGCGAGATTGATATGCTTGGCACAGATCATTGCAGTTTCAATATGAAAGATCAGAAGACGCGCGGTAAGGATGATTTTACCAGAATTCCGGGCGGCATTCCGGGAACCGAGCACCGGCCACAGCTGTTTTATCAGTACGGCGTGGTGGATGGAAGGACTTCCGTTGAACGGATGTGTCAGATTTTGTCCGAGCGTCCGGCAAAACTTTTTGGTATGTATCCGAAAAAAGGAGCCATCTTACCTGGCAGCGATGCCGATCTGGTCATCTGGGATCCACAGAAAGCATGGACGATTTCAGCCGAGACACAGGTTCAGAATGTAGACAACACGCCATACGAAGGAATTTCGGGAACCGGAATGGCAGCACAGGTATTTTTAAGAGGCTGTCCGGTGGCAGAATACGGTAAGGTCCATACGGAGTTAAAAGGAAAATACATCCACAGAACCCAGCGTCAGCTGTAGCAAAAGGGTACAGAAAATCTGTATTCACAAGTTTGCTTGTAAAGCAGTAAGATACTGCATTATAATAAAAAAGGTGAAATATTTTTTTTCACAATTTAAAAAGAAAGAAGGATATGATTATGAAACAGTCAATCAACGTAAACGGAGCACCGGCAGCAGTAGGCCCATATGTACATGCAGTGAAAACAGGAAACATGATCTTCATCTCCGGTCAGTTAGGTTTAAACCCGGCAGACGGTACACTTCCGGAAGGCATTGAGGCACAGACCGTTCAGAGTCTGGAGAACCTGAAAACAATTCTGGAAGGTACAGGATCTGATTTTGATCACGTTGTAAAAACAACAATCTTTTTAGCTGACATCGCTGATTTCGGTAAAGTAAATGAGATTTACGCAAAATATTTTGCAAATGAAGTACCGGCTCGTTCCTGCGTAGAGGTAGCAAACCTTCCGAAAGCAGGTCTGGTAGAGATTGAAGCAATTGCTGTTGAAAAGTAAAGAAAAACAGGATTGTATACAAAATCGACAGATTAAATCAAAAAGATTTTTAGCTTAATTCTTGACACTGCCTGTAAGAAAAAATAAAATAAAAACCGAATGTTAGGGTAATCTTATAGGCAGGAGGCAAGAATTTGAAAACAGAAACATTACATGTTACAGAAACAGAAGAAAGGATTCTGAATGCGGCACTGAAAGTTGTAAATGATGTTACAATCAGTGGAACCAGAATGCATCTGATCGCAGAAAAGGCAGACATGGTGCAGTCAAATGTTCACTATTATTATAAAACAAAGCAGGAACTGTTAAAGGGACTGCAAGAGTGGATTTTAGAAGAATGCTACGATATGCAGCAGGTGAGCAAGAAATCAAGTAAAGATACACTGGAAGATCAGTTACATATTTTCTTTCAGCAGAAAAAAATACTGCTGACAAAGAAGAAAGAATACGATTTTGCAGAAATTGATTTTCTTGTTCAGACAAGGATTGACGCAGACATCAGAGCACGTTTTCAGGAAGCATATGCGGTTTGGAGAGATAATATCCGGGAGATCATTATTCGTTTTTGCCCGAATATGGACGAGACAGACAAAGAACTGATTCCATACATGGCAGTATCGTTGCTTGAGGGGGCTTCGATCCAGGTGCTGGTAGATGGAAAAGGTTTTGACGCAGATAGTTATTTTGCATATGCGGAAGAAATGGTGCTTCAGCAGATCAGAATTGCGATGGAGAAAAAGGAAGGGTAATTTTAATCCAATATATTACTGGGACTTTACTATGGGGATTGGTAAAGGCGTAATGTATCTTTCTGTTTGATTGAATGTTCAGTCAAAGAGTAAGGAGGGCTTTATATGAAATTACAAAAAATGCCGGCTGAAAAAGACCCGGTTTCATCAGTATATCACCGGGAAGGTCCGGCTCCGATGAAAGAAGTCATTCCGTTGTCCATACAGCATGTTATAGCAATGATCATTGGCTGTATGACACCGGCAGTCATCGTGGCAAATTATGCGGGACTGGATGCATCGGAGAAAGTCATATTAATTCAGGGAGCCTTTATCATTGCGGCTTTATCTACATTTTTTCAGAGTTATAAAGTAGGAAAATATTTTGGAAGTGGAATCCCCACAGTTATGGGACTCAGTTTTGCATTTCTGCCGAGTCTGCAGGCAATGGCACAGGGATACGGAATTGCCTGTATCCTGGGAGCGCAGATCATCGGCGGACTGATTGCAATTCTGATTGGGTGGAATGTTCGATATCTCATGAAACTGTTCCCACCATTGGTAACAGGAACGGTTGTATTTGTGGTTGGATTATCTCTGTATCCGACTGCTGTGACGTATATGGCAGGAGGAGACGGAAATCCGGACTTTGGAAGCTGGCAGAACTGGCTGGTTGCCATCGTAACGCTTTTGGTTGTTTTTATTCTCAACAATTTTGCAAAAGGCGTTTTAAAGCTTTCCAGTATTCTGGGAGGCATTGTAGTCGGATATATCCTGGCAGCGGCTTTTGGCATGGTGGATTTTTCCAGCATCGGTGAGGCAGCGGTATTTCAGACACCAAAACTGTTGCATTTTGGACTGGAATTTGATCCGGCAGCCATGGTGACTATGGGATTTTTATATCTGATCAGTTCGATTCAGATGATCGGAGATTTTACAGCGACCACTTATGGAGCGGAAAACAGGATGCCGACAAATGAAGAACTGCGTGGTGGTTTGATCTCCGCAGGTGTGGTTAATATTGCAGGAGCTTTGTTTGGCGGACTTCCGGCTTCCACCTATGCACAGAATGTCGGAATCGTTACTTCCACAAAAGCTGTGAACAAAAAAATCTTTGGCGGAGCGGCACTGATCATCCTGGCGGCAGGTCTGATTCCAAAATTTTCCGCATTGCTTACCACGATTCCCTCATGTGTGTTAGGTGGTGCAACCGTATGTGTGTTTGGCAGTATTACCATGACAGGAATCAAGTTGATCGCCAGTGAAAAACTGAGCATGAGGAACACAGCGGCTGTGGGATTGGCTGTTGCCATCGGTATGGGTGTATCCCAGGTACCGGCAGCACTGGCGCAGTTCCCAGAATGGGTATCAATGATATTTGGCAAATCACCGGTTGTACTGGCAACCATTATCGTGGTAATTGTGAATCAGGTGCTGCCAAAGGAAAAAGAGCAGGTAGAAGAGAGCGATGTATCGAGTACTGCAGCGGTGAAAACCAGAAAGCAGACAGAGCAAAAAACGGTAACAGGAGCTGCAAAAGATACCTGCCGTGTATAAATACATCTGCATCAGAATGGGGGGCATTTCGATGTATCAATTTTATGTAAACAATGAATTATATCAGGTGGAAGGCGATGGAAAACTGTTACCGTTCCTGCGGGATGTCTGTAAGTGTAAATCCGTGAAGGATGGCTGCAGTGAAGGAGCCTGCGGAACCTGCCATGTGCTGGTGGACGGAGTGGCAATGAAAGCCTGTATTCCGACATTGTCCATGATGGATGGAAGATCAATTCTGACAGTAGAAGGATTTTCCGAGGAAGAAAAAGAACTGTATACATATGCTTTTGCTGAGGCAGGTGCTGTGCAGTGTGGATTCTGTATCCCGGGAATGGTCATCTGTACGAAAGGACTTCTGGATGTAAATCCGGATCCGACCAGAGATGAGATCGCATTTGCATTGCGAAATAATATCTGTCGCTGCACCGGATATAAAAAAATCATGGATGCGGTAGAATTGGCCGCAAAGATCAAACGGGAAGGAAAAGGAATCCCGAAAAAAGAGTTTTCCTGGAAGCTGGGCGAGCGTGTGCACCGTGTGGATGCCAGGGAAAAAGTATTAGGATATGGAGAATATGTGGATGACATGGAAGTGGAAGGCCTGCTTCATGCAAGTGCCGTCCGCTCCAAATATCCGAGAGCGCGGGTGTTGTCCATCGATATAGAGAAAGCAAAAGCGGTTCCGGGCATCGTAGATATCTTTACCGCAGCAGATATTCCGGGAGATATCAAAGTCGGACATCTGGTGCAGGACTGGGATACGATGATTCCGGTTGGCTCCATTACCCATTACCTGGGAGATGCCATCGCACTTGTGGTTGGTGAAAATCTGGATGCTGTGGAAAAAGCGAAAAAACTGGTAAAAGTCGCATACGAGGAGCTGCCTTTTGTCAGCAATCCGCAGGAAGCAATGAAAGAGGATGCACCGCTGGTACACGGAAGCGGAAATCTGCTGGCACACAAACATGTATCCAGAGGTAATGCCAAGGAAGCCATTGCCAATGCAAAATATGTGTATACGGAAGAATTCCATACACCGTGGACAGAGCATGCATTTCTGGAACCGGAATGTGCGATAGGCATGCCGTATGAGGATGGTGTGCTGATCTATTCTACCGATCAGGGAACTTACGCAACCCAGCATGAATGTGCCGAGATGCTTGGTCTTCCAAACGAGAAAGTCCGGGTTGTCAACAAACTGGTAGGCGGTGGCTTTGGTGGAAAAGAAGATATGTCCGTGCAGCATCATGCAGCACTGGCAGCTTATCTGCTGAAACGTCCGGTCAAAGTAAAATTAACGAGACAGGAAAGTATTCTGATCCATCCGAAACGGCATCCGATGGATATGAAATTTACGGTTGGATGTGATGAAAATGGTATCATTCAGGGCGTTATGGCAACGGTTATCTCTGATACCGGAGCTTATGCATCCCTTGGCGGACCGGTTCTGGAACGAGCCTGTACGCATGCAGCCGGACCGTATAATTACCAGAATTTCGAGATTGACGGAAAAGCATATTATACAAATAATCCGCCGGGAGGAGCTTTCCGTGGTTTTGGTGTCACACAGACCTGCTTCTGTATGGAAATGATGCTGACGAAGCTGGCAGAGCAGATCGGCATCAGTGCCTGGGAGATCCGCTACCGTAATGCAATCCGGCCGGGACAGGTGCTTCCAAACGGTCAGATCGTAGATGAGTCTACCGGATTGGTGGAGACACTGGAAGCGGTCAAAGATGTATTTGAAAACAATCAGTATGTCGGTATTGCCTGTGCTATGAAAAATGCCGGTGTCGGCGTTGGTATCCCGGATTTTGGAAGAGCGATCCTTGCCATTGTAGACGGAAAAGTACATATCCGTTCCGGAGCTTCCTGCATCGGTCAGGGGCTTGGCACAGTACTGGTACAGATGGTCATTGAAAATACAGGTCTGAAACGAGAGGACATCGTATATGATGCAGCAAATACCATTAATGCACCGGATTCCGGAACTACATCCGGCTCCAGACAGACTCTTGTAACCGGAGAAGCAGTGCGCCGTGCTTGTGAATTATTTAACGAAGCAAGAAAGACGAAAAGTATAGAGGAACTTGAAGGCGAAGAGTTTTACGGAGAATATCTGGCAAAAACAGATAAACTTGGCGCAGATGTTCCAAATCCGGTTTCTCATGTGGCATATGGATATGCAACGCAGGTATGCGTGCTGGACAAGGACGGAAGAGTGGAAAAAATTGTGGCAGCCCATGATGTGGGACGTGCAGTAAATCCGTTGTCGGTGGAAGGCCAGATCGAAGGAGGCGTGATCATGTCACTTGGTTACGCGCTGCGGGAAAGATATGATCTGAAGGATTGTAAACCGTTATCTAAATATGGAACGCTTGGATTATTCCGGGCAAATGAGATTCCGGAAGTGGAAAGTATCATCGTAGAAAAAGCTGGACTGAATGTGGCATGCGGAGCTATTGGCATCGGAGAGATTACTTCTATTCCGACCGCACCGGCTATCGCAGGAGCATATTATGTATATGACGGAAAGTACCGCACCAGCCTTCCGCTTGCGGATACACCGTATGAAGAAGATGCAGAGCAGAAAAAGGGGGAAGAGCAGTTATGAAAAAACCAGTTCGTAAATTTGCTTATGTAGCCTGTAACGGTGGAACACACAACCACAGCTGCCAATACGGCTGCATCGGCTGTGGCGCCTGCGTGGAAGCCTGCCGGAAAAATGCTGTGAGTATCAATGCACAGGGGGTAGCAGAGATTGACCGCGCCCACTGCGTTGGGTGTCGGTTGTGCGAAAAAGCCTGTCCGCAGCATGTTATCCATATGCATCAGGTGGGAGAATCCTTTCTGGTGCTCTGTTCCAACCAGGACAAAGGTGTGGAAGCAAAAGAAGCTTGCGATGTGAGCTGCATCGGCTGTGGATTGTGCCACAGAAACTGCCCGAGTGAGGCGATACAGATAAGAAATAATTGTGCGGTTATATATGAAACGGACTGTTTATCCTGTGGAAATTGCGTGGTGAAATGTCCGAGAAATGCAATTGTTGATATTCGTGGATTTGTAAAAAAATAGAAGAAAGAAGTACATAAAGAGGAGGATTTATGTAATGGAAAAGGCAAAAAGAGAAAGAGCATCCATTTTCGAACTCGATGGGATTCCACAGATGAGCAAAGCGCTTCCACTGGCTTTGCAGCACGTAGTGGCAATGATCGTAGGTTGTGTAACTCCGGCTATCATCGTGGCAGGCGTGGCAGGACTTGACAGTGCAAATCGTGTTATGCTGATTCAGTCAGCACTGATCGTTTCCGCAATTTCCACATTTTTACAGTTGTTTCCAATTGGTCCGAAAGGTGGCTTTCGTCTGGGCTCCGGATTACCGGTTATCATGGGTGTCAGCTTTGCATATGTAGCAAGTATGCAGGCCATTGCCGCAGATTCTGGTATCGCAGCAATTTTTGGTGCACAGATCGTTGGAGGTATCATAGCAGCGGTCATTGGATTCTTTATCGATAAAATCCGTAAAGTATTCCCGCCATTGGTAACCGGTACCGTTGTATTTACAATCGGACTTTCTTTGTATCCGACAGCTGTTAATTACATGGCAGGTGGCGCAGCCAGTGCAAATTATGGACATTGGACAAACTGGCTGGTAGCGTTTATTACATTAGCAATTGTTACATTTTTAAATCATTTTACAAAAGGATTTGTGAAACTGGCTTCTATCCTCATTGGTATTATCTGTGGCTATATTGTTGCCGCATGTTTTGGAATGGTAGACCTTGCGGCTGTTACACAGGCAAGCTTTTTCCAGGCTCCACAGATCATGCATTTCGGTATCCAGTTTGAGCCGTCATCCTGTATCGCTATCGGTTTACTGTTTGCAATTAATGCGATTCAGGCGATTGGTGACTTTACAGCAACGACGACAGGAAGTATGGATCGTGAGCCGACGGACAAAGAGTTGAAAGGTGCTATCGTAGGATATGGATGTACGAATATTCTCGGTGCATTTCTTGGTGGTCTGCCGACTGCTTCCTACAGTCAGAACGTAGGTATCGTTACAACAACGAAAGTTATCAACCGTGTGGTTCTCGGAATGTCCGCAGGCATTCTGCTGATTGCCGGTCTGGTGCCGAAATTCTCTGCATTACTGACAACGATTCCGCAGTGTGTCCTTGGTGGTGCAACAATCTCCGTATTTGCATCCATCGCAATGACAGGTATCAAACTGATCACAACACAGGAGATGAATTTCCGTAATACATCCGTAGTTGGTCTGGCTGTTGCACTTGGTGTCGGTGTGACTCAGGCTTCCGCATCTCTGGGCATGTTCCCGGCATGGGTAACCACAGTATTCGGAAAAACACCGGTTGTTATCGCAACAGTAGCAGCAGTATTCTTAAATCTCGTGCTGCCGCAGGAAAAACCGCAAGTGAAGAAAGAAACAGAAGAAAAGTAAATGTGAAAGCTCTCTTCTTTACAGATAGAAAAACTGTAAAGAAGAGAGCTTTTTATTAGCAGTGCTAACGAATACCATAAATACAATTCATAAGTGGAGCGGTTGTAAAACGTAAATTGCCTGCGTTATAATATCTGAGAAAAAAATGAACTGTAACATAAAAGATGGAGGATTTTAGTACATGAAAAAGACAAAAGGAACAAATGCGTCTATTTTCGAGTTAAATGGTATTCCGCAGTTAAGCAAAGCACTTCCGCTGGCTTTGCAGCATGTGGTAGCTATGATCGTTGGATGCGTGACCCCGGCCATTATTGTGGCAGGAGTGGCAGGTCTTGAAGGTGCAAGCCGTGTCATGCTGATTCAGTCGGCACTGGTAGTTTCTGCACTTTCCACATTTTTACAGCTGTTTCCGATTGGAAGCAAAAACGGATTTCGCCTGGGGGCCGGATTGCCGGTCATCATGGGAACCAGTTTTGCTTATGTGGCAAGCATGCAGGCTATTGCAGCAGATGTAGGAATTGCAGCGATATTCGGAGCACAGATCGTTGGTGGTATCATCGCGATGATCATCGGATTTTTTATTGACAAGATTCGTAAAGTGTTTCCACCGCTTGTAACAGGAACGGTTGTATTTACCATCGGACTTTCTTTATATCCGACTGCTGTCAACTATATGGCAGGCGGTGCATCCAGTGCAAATTATGGACATTGGACCAACTGGCTGGTAGCAATTATCACACTGGCTATCGTTACATTTTTGAATCATTTTACCAAAGGATTTGTAAAACTTGCGTCTATTCTGATCGGTATCATCTGCGGTTACATCATTGCAGCATGTTTTGGTATGGTAGATCTGACTGCAGTGGCACAGGCAAGCGTTTTCCAGATGCCGCAGATCATGCATTTTGGTATTCAGTTTGATCCGTCCTCCTGCATTGCCATTGGATTATTATTTGCCATCAATGCGATTCAGGCCATCGGCGACTTTACGGCAACAACAACCGGCGGTATGGACCGTGAGCCGACAGATAAAGAGTTAAAGGGTGCTATCGTAGGATATGGATGTACCAATATCGTTGGAGCTTTCTTAGGTGGTCTTCCGACTGCTTCCTACAGTCAGAACGTAGGTATTGTTACTACAACAAAAGTTATCAACCGTTCTGTGCTTGGAATGTCTGCAGGTATTCTGTTGATTGCCGGTCTGGTGCCGAAGTTTTCCGCGTTGCTGACAACGATTCCGCAGTGTGTCCTTGGAGGAGCAACGATTTCTGTATTTGCTTCTATCGCAATGACAGGTATTAAGCTGATCACAAGCCAGCCGATGAGTTATCGAAATACTTCCATTGTAGGATTGTCCGTGGCACTTGGTGTTGGTGTGACCCAGGCTTCTGCATCCCTTGGAATGTTTCCGGCGTGGGTGACAACCGTATTTGGTAAGACACCGGTTGTTATTGCAACTGTAACTGCAGTATTTTTAAATCTGGTGCTGCCGAAAGATAAAACGGAAGAAAAGAAATAATGAATGGAACGCCTTATATAAGAAGGGGTCCTCGCGGATTGGCGAGGGCTCCTTTTTATGATAAAATATAT
The DNA here is from genome assembly GCF_934295145.1 of uncultured Eubacterium sp. Classification (GTDB taxonomy): domain Bacteria; phylum Bacillota; class Clostridia; order Lachnospirales; family Lachnospiraceae; genus Eubacterium_I. Next base: position 24,011 of record NZ_CAKRAS010000011.1, read on the forward strand.
CAGATGATGGGTAGAATTGTGGGAGTACGAAGTACGGAACAATTCGTATGGCATCTTTTGACCACAACATCTATCAGATAATATAATGTGTATGAGAAAAGGGGATTTTTCAATGATATATTTTGATAATGCAGCAACAACCAGGCAGAAACCGAATGAAGTTGTGCAGGCAGTTACGGAGGCGTTATGTTCGCTGGGAAATGCCGGGCGTGGGGCGCACGAAGCGACATTGCAGGCTTCCCGCACGATTTATGATACAAGACGGAAGCTGGCAGAATTTTTCCATGCGGAAAGCCCGGAGCGTATGGTGTTTACAGGCAACGCGACAGAGAGTCTGAATACAGCCATTAAAGGATTATTAAATCCGGGAGACCATGTGATCACCACACAGCTGGAGCATAATTCCGTGCTTCGTCCACTCTATGAAATGGAAGAAAAAGGTGTGGAATTGACCATTGTAAAAGCGGATGCGCAGGGCAGATTTTTATTAGCGGATATGGATGCAGCAATCCGACCGGAGACAAAAGCCATCATTTGTACACACGGATCGAATGTCACCGGAAATCTGGTGGACATCGCGGCAATCGGCGAACTGACGCAAAAGTATGGAATTCTTTTTGTGGTGGATGCGTCACAGACAGCAGGTGTATTTCCCATCGATGTGCAGGCGATGCATATTGATATTCTGTGCTTTACCGGGCACAAAAGCCTGCTTGGCCCACAGGGAACCGGCGGGCTCTATGTCAGAACCGGTTTGCAACTTCGTCCGTTAAAGAGCGGCGGCAGCGGCGTGCAGACGTACAGCAGGAAGCATCCGCAGCAGATGCCGACGGCGCTGGAAGCAGGGACATTGAACGGACATGGGATTGCAGGGATGGATGCGGCCCTGGATTACCTGATGCAGACAGGAATTGATGAAATCCGCGAGAAAGAGCAGAAGCTGATGTGGCAGTTTTATGAAGGTATCCGAGACATTCCAGGCATAAAGATTTATGGTGATTTCTCACAGAAAAACCGGTGTCCCATCGTATCCTTTAATATCGGGGATTATGATTCTGCAGAGGTCAGCGATGAACTTTATGAAGGATGGGAGATTTCCACCAGACCGGGGGGACATTGTGCACCGTTGATGCATGAGGCACTTGGAACAGTGGAACAGGGTGCTGTGCGGTTCAGCTTTTCCCATTATAATACCGAACAGGAAGTAGAGACAGCGATCGAGGCAGTGAGAGAATTGGTGAAAGAGTGAGCAATGCAGAATCGTTATCCAGAATACATGTGATAAGTGAACTGTTTTCGGCACAATGTAGAAAACATAGTTGGGAATCTTCTTATATTATGGAAAAATTGGAGAAAATGCAACTTTGACAAAAAAATAACTTGTCATACCAGTAATTTTAATGTATTGTATAGCATGGATATGAAAGATATCATATTGGTATCATGCAAAAACATCTAAATTCCATGCATTTTACAGGATGAAAGCAGCTGAAAATGAATTTTATATCATGAAAAGGATTCATTTTTGCAGGACGAAACGTGAAATGGAGATAAAAAATGGATTTGTTTGATTACATGAGAGAACAAAATAAGGAAAAGGAATCCCCGCTGGCTTCCAGATTGCGGCCGACTACGTTAGAAGAAGTAGTTGGGCAGCAGCATATTATTGGTAGAGATAAATTACTTTACCGTGCCATTAAAGCGGACAAATTGCAGTCTGTTATTTTTTACGGACCTCCGGGAACCGGAAAAACGACACTGGCGAAAGTCATTGCGAGGACAACCAGTGCAGAGTTTATGCAGATCAATGCAACTTCTGCCGGAAAAAAGGATATGGAAGCTGTGATTGAAAAGGCAAAACAGCTGCAGGGCATGTACGGAAAACGTACGATCCTGTTTATCGATGAGATTCACCGTTTTAACAAAGGTCAGCAGGATTATCTGCTCCCGTTTGTAGAGGACGGTACCGTGACATTGATCGGTGCTACTACGGAAAATCCATATTTTGAAGTAAACGGAGCGCTGATTTCCCGATCCATTATTTTTGAATTAAGACCGTTAGAGAAAGATGATATCAAGACGCTGCTGCACCGTGCCTTAGAGGACATGGAAAAAGGTATGGGAGCATATCATGCGGTGGCGGATGAAGAGGCACTGGAGTTTCTTGCTGATGTATCAAATGGGGATGCCCGCAGCGCATTAAATGCCATTGAACTGGGAATCCTTACCACAGAACGCAGTGCAGACGGGCTCATCCATATCACGCTGGATGTGGCTTCCGAATGTATCCAGAAGCGCGTGATCAAGTATGATAAAAGTGGCGACAGCCATTATGATAACATTTCCGCATTTATCAAAAGTATGCGGGGGTCTGATCCGGATGCAGCCGTGTATTATCTGGCAAAAATGCTGTATGCCGGGGAGGATGTGACATTTATTGCCCGAAGAATTATGATCTGTGCATCGGAAGATGTGGGAAATGCAGACCCGAACGCCCTGACCGTGGCCGTCAGTGCAGCCCAGGCTGTGGAACGGCTTGGAATGCCGGAGGCGCGGATCGTGCTGGCGCAGGCCGTCACTTATGTGGCGAGTGCACCAAAGAGCAATGCGGCCTACCTGGCAGTGGATAAAGCACTTTCTGTTGTCAGAGAGTCGAGAACCGCACCGGTTCCAACGTATCTGTGTGATGCCCATTACAAAGGTGCTGCGAAGCTTGGGCGGGGCATCGGGTATAAATACGCCCACGATTATCCGAATCATTATGTGGAACAGCAGTATCTGCCGGATGCGTACAAAGATATGAAATTTTACGAGCCGACAGAAAATGGTTACGAGCAGACCATACGGGAATATTTTAACAAAATCAAACAATAACAATATACAGCAGGAGGAAAAATCAATGCAGTCTTATCAGGAAATGAGCAGAGAGGAATTATTAAGAGAGAAAGAAAGCCTGGAACAGCAGTACAAAGAAATCTGCAAAAAAGGCTTGAAACTGGACATGTCCAGAGGTAAACCATCCAAAGAGCAGCTTGAGCTGTCCATGCCGATGATGGACGTTCTGACCAGTGAGACTCCGTTAGTCAGCAGAGCCGGCACAGATATCCGTAACTACGGTGTGATTGATGGTATCACAGAAGGACAGGAATTCATCGCAAGCTTAGTGGGACTTGGTCCGGAAGCATATGATAATGTCATTGTTTACGGAAATGCAAGTCTGAATATCATGTATGACTGTATTGCACGTTCCATGCTGTTTGGTGTAAACGGAAGCACACCATGGTGCAAACTGGATAAAGTAAAATGGCTCTGTCCGGTTCCGGGATATGACCGTCATTTTGCCATCACAGAGTGCTTCGGTATCGAGATGATCAACGTACCGCTTTACGAAGCTGGTCCGGACATGGATATGGTAGAAAAATTAGTCAGCGAAGATGACAGTATCAAAGGTATCTGGTGTGTACCGAAATACTCTAATCCGATGGGAACTTCCTACTCCGATGAGACAGTCCGCAGACTGGCGCGCTTAAAACCGGCAGCAGAAGATTTCCGTATTTACTGGGATAACGCTTACTGCGTACATGATCTGTATGAGGACAAAGCAGATCAGATCCTTGAAATCCTTGGTGAGTGCGAGAAAGCAGGCAACCCAAATCTTCCGATCGAGTTTTGCTCTACATCCAAGATCACATTTTCCGGAGCAGGTGTATCCGGTCTGATCACAAGCCTTGAGAACAAAGCAGATATCCTGAAACGTCTGACGATTCAGACCATCGGATTTGACAAGATCAACCAGCTGCGTCATGTAAAATTCTTAAAAGATATCGATGGCGTAAAAGCACATATGGCAAAACATGCAGCAATCATCCGTCCGAAATTCGAGATGATCCTGGATCGTTTTGAGGAAGAACTGAAAGGTCTTGGCGCAGGTACATGGATTCGTCCAAACGGTGGATACTTCATCACCTTCATGGCAAATGAAGGATGTGCAAAGAACATCGTTGCAAAAGCAAAAGAGGCTGGTGTTGTACTGACAGGCGCAGGCGCACCATATCCATACAAAAAAGATCCGAAGGATTCCGTGATCCGTATCGCTCCGACACTTCCGCCAATGGAAGAACTGAAAGAGGCCTGCGAGGTATTTATCGTTTGTGCAAAACTTGCAAGCGTGGAGAAATTATTAGAGGCATAACGCCTAGTAATTGTTAATAAGATAAAAGGTGAAACAGACATTCTGAATTCGAAAGAAACGGGATGTCTGTTTTTATATAAAAATAAGCGATAAAAACGAGCGATAAGTTCAAGCTTGTAGAAAACACTGGTCGCATAGGAAAAGTTATGATATACTTACCAAAGATACATAAAAACAGAAAAATACATCTGAAAAAAGTAAAAAACTTCAGATGCTTGATAAGGAGGACATAAAATGTTAGAAGCAGGAATCAAAGGGGAACAGAGCGTAGAAGTTGTATATGAGAATACAGCAACAGCAGTAGGAAGCGGCGTACTGGAAGTATTCGGAACACCATGTATGCTTGCATTAATGGAAAAAACAGCAAGCGAGAGCGTTGCTCCATATCTGGAAGAAGGCTGTGGCAGTGTTGGTACACAGGTAAACATCAGCCATGTAGCTGCAACTCCGATCGGAATGACTGTTCGTTGCGAGACAGAGCTTACAGAAGTAGACGGTCGCCGTCTTGTATTTAAAGTAGCAGCTTATGATGAAGCTGGTCTGATCGGTGAAGGAACACATGAGCGTTTCATCGTACAGAATGAGAAATTCCAGACGAAAGCAAATAATAAGCTTACAAAATAATCAAGATTGTGTAGAGTGCAGTGATTCTAAGAAGAACTCTTACAGATAAGAAAGCCGCTATCTTAGCGGCTTTCTTTTAATGTAGGGATAGTCCCATACAGCATATGCCGTTCCATCATAATTGTAATCTGACTGGCGGAAACGGTGTCACTGTGGGAAAACCACCAGCGGACGGTGACGAGGAAATTATTTACCAGCAATTTTGCATACCAGTCGGCAAGCTGTTTTTTCTCCGGTGAGATCGTTGGATGATTCAAAATTTCAGCTTCCACCTTGCGTGCTCCGGCATTCATCATCTCATCGAAGACGTTCCGCCCAAGCAGATTCTGGTTCCACAAAATTTCCAGTCTCTGTTTTTGCGTGCACAGGCGGCTCAACCCGTCCAGCAGGGAGCGTGTGTGGACTTCATCCTGGACGTTCATATGGAGAAAATCGACTTCCATGTGTTCTGCAAAATCCCGGACAATTTCATCCACAATCTCATCTCTCAGCTTATATTTATCAGAAAAATAGCGATAAAACGTAGAGCGGTTGATCAGAGCCTGTTTTGCAATCTGTCCCACAGTTATCTGGGAAAAATCTTCTTTTTCCAGACAGTCAAAAAAAGTCTGGATGATCAGTGATTTCATTCTTTCTGCGCGATGATCCATAATTATTTTTACCTTCACCTTTTTATATTTTTTCGAATTTCATTTGATAAAGAATGCAAAGATTAATCTGTCTGATATTATCTTCTATAATCAGACTATAGCAGAATTATATCATGCTTTCATGTACTTATCCAGATGCAATACAACAAAAACAGATGAAATGTTGCAAAATAAAACAGAGAAAAATAAGCTGATGTTTGAAGGAGAGGGGGAAATTCTGCTACAGTTTAAGTAACAGAAAACAGTTCATATTCGCAGAAAAAGTTTCGCAAAGAAACGGGAATTTTTGAAAGTGAATACGGACTGAGATAAACGCTCCAAGTTTCACATGCGTTCGACTTGAACTTGGTATCAGGTATTTTCAGAAAGGATAAGGTAAGAGATTATGGCAGAAAAAAATCAGTATTTCCCACATTTATTTGAGCCGTTAAAAATTGGTTCAAAAACAATCAAAAACCGTATTGAGGCAGCTCCTGCATTATTTGCATTTGAGCATTACATTGAGCTGGATCCGGATCCGTTTGGCTACACCACACCGGTTCCTGAGCGTGCATTCCGTATGCTGGAAGCAAAGGCAAAAGGCGGCGCAGGTATTGTCTGTTTCGGTGAGTTAAGTCCGAACCATGAGTATGACAAACGTTTCCCATTTGAGCCGTACATTGATTTTACATCCAGATCCGATAAAACATTTGAGATTACAAAGGCAACTGCCGATATGATCAAAAGCTATGGTGCGCTGGCCATCGGTGAGCTGATTTCCTGTGGTGAGATCAAGACAAATATCGGAGATGGCATTAACCCGAAAGGACCGTCTGAGAAAGATCTTCCGGATGGCACCCATGTAGATGCATTTACAAAAGAAGAAATTTTAAGCTGTTATCAGGATTATGTTACTGCATGTAAATGGTTTGAGGCAGCAGGCTGGGAAGGCGTTATGATCCACTGCGGACATGGCTGGCTTCCGGCACAGTTCCTGTCTCCGCAATACAACAAACGTACCGATGAGTATGGTGGATCTTTTGAAAACAGAGCAAGATTTACTGTTGATCTGTTAAAAACCATCCGTGAGGCAATGGGACCGGACTTCGTAATTGAAATTCGTGTCAGCAGCTCCGAGCATCTGCCAGGCGGTTTAGAGCTGGAAGATGCGGTAGAATACTGTAAACTGTGCGAGCCGTACATTGATATGATCCATGTATCCTGTGGTCATTACCTGAGTTCTTCACGAAGCTGGGAGTTTACAACTGCATATGCACCGCACGGACCAAATATCGAGCCGGCATCCATTATCAAACAGAACGTATCCATTCCGGTTACAGTAGTCGGCGGTATCAACTCTCCGGAGCAGGCAGAGGAAGCAATTGCAGCAGGAAAAATCGATATGGTATCCATGGGACGTCAGTTCTTTGCAGATCCGGCTTTCCCGAATAAGGCAAAAGATGGTCATGCAGATGAAATCCGTCGCTGTCTGCGCTGCGGAAGATGTTATCCGGGTCCGTCCGGTGAGCATGAGACAGAAATTTGGACTGTAAAATTCCCACCACTGGACTCCTGTACCATCAATCCATACGATGTATGGCCGGCATCTCATCATAAAGTCCTTCCGGACCGCATGCCGAAACCGGAAGCAAGCCGTAAAGTATTAGTCGTAGGTGGTGGCTGCGGTGGTCTGCAGACAGCGATCACAGCGGCAGACAGAGGACATCAGGTAATTCTCTGTGAAAAATCTGGTGTTTTAGGCGGCCTGATCAACTTTACAGATCATACCGATCATAAAGTAGATATCAGAAACTTCAAAGATCTGCTGATCCGTGACGTAGAGAAACGTCCGATCGAAGTAAGATTAAACTGTGAAGTAACACCGGAACTCATCAAAGAAATCGCTCCGGAAGCAGTGGTACTGGCAGTTGGATCCGATGATCTGATCCTTCCGATCGAAGGAATCGAAAATGCGGTAACAGCAATGGATGTATACTACAATGACTTTGCAGGTCTTGGAAAGAGCACCATCGTACTCGGTGGCGGTCTGGTAGGCTGTGAGGCAGCTGCAGATTACATTGATCATGGTGTAGAGACAACTATCGTAGAGATGAAAGGCGCTCTGATGCCGGAGACAACCGGTCTGTACAGAACAGCCGTACATGATTTCATCGACAAAAATGGTGGCAAATACGAAGTAAATGCAAAAGTTACCAAAGTTGGCAAAGATTTTGTAGTAGCTGAGCAGGATGGCAAAGAGATTACGATCAAAGCGGATTCTGTTGTAAATGCAATGGGACGTCGTGCGCATGCGACAGAGGCACTTGAGACGGCCATCAAAGAAGCAGGCATTCCGGTATGGAAGATCGGTGACTGTGTGCGTGCCCGCCAGATTGGTGATGCGGTAAGAGAAGGCTGGACCGCAGCAATGGAAATTATCTAAACGCTTGTTTGTGGTTAAAAATTTAAGATATTGAAAGGGGCTGGGTTCATTTTATCTCCGCGGCTAACAAATCGCTCGCTGAGAAAAAATGAACTCAGCCCCTATTTATATATGTGTACAGTTCACTCATCATATGTCACATAGAATCACAGACTGTGAAAAATTTATTGACAGAAAAACAAATTGTATATAAAATAATACATAAGAATGTATACAAAATACGATATGAAAATATTCATGAAAAGCGAGAGAAACGAGGGATAAATCAATGGACGAAATAAGTTTGAAGGCACTTGCCAAAATTAATCTTGGACTGGATGTGCTTGGAAAACGTGAGGACGGATATCATGATGTGCGCATGATCATGCAGACGATTCATCTGTATGACCGTGTGGAGATCAAAAAGACACGTTCCCCGCACATTCATGTAGAGACGAACCTGTATTATCTGCCGGTCAATGAAGATAATCTGGTATACCGGGCAGCAAAACTGATGAAGGACGAATTCCAGATCAAGGAAGGTGTCCGCATTGTGCTTCAGAAATTTATTCCGGTTGCAGCCGGTCTGGCTGGCGGAAGTTCGGATGCGGCAGCTGTTCTGGTTGGAATGAACCGTATTTTTAATCTGGGGCTGAAGCAGAATAAACTGATGGAGCTTGGATTAAAAATCGGAGCAGACGTACCGTTTTGCATCATGCGCGGAACTGCGCTGGCAGAGGGAATCGGTGAGAAACTGACTGCACTGCCACCGATGCCGAAATGCCCGGTACTGATCGCAAAGCCGGCAATTTCCGTGTCCACAAAAGCTGTATACGAGGGATTGAAACTGTATGACGGTATGGAGCATCCGGATATTGATGGTGTAATGGAAAGCATTCAGCAGAAAGACTTAAAAGGCGTAGCTTCTCATATGGGGAATATTCTCGAGACTGTAACGATTCCAATGTATCCGGTGATCAGTGATATCAAAAAAATGATGATGGAAAACGGCGCATTAAATGCCATGATGAGTGGCAGCGGACCGACTGTATTTGGTTTATTCCCGAATGAGAAGGAAATCCGCCGGGCTTATGATGCATTAAAGCAATCCGGACTTGCCAAAAATGTATACACATCCGATATTCATAACAACAGAAGATAAACACGAAAGAAGAGGGGGAAACAGACTATGACAGACAATTTGGAATTACAGATGGATGCCTATCTGCCGCTTCGTGATGTCGTGTTCCAGACATTGCGCGGTGCAATCTTGAAAGGTGATCTCAAGCCGGGTGAGCGCCTGATGGAATTGCAGCTTGCTTCCAAGCTTGGCGTAAGCCGTACACCGATCCGTGAGGCTATCCGTATGCTGGAGCAGGAAGGTCTGGCAGTAACGATTCCGAGAAAAGGTGCGGAAGTAGCCAAGATGACAGAGAAGGATATGGAAGATGTACTGGAAATCCGGCTTTCCCTTGAAGGCCTGGCAGTTCGCCTTTCCTGTGAGAAGATCACACCAGCTGCATTGCAGGAACTGAAAGTTGCAATGGAAGATTTTGAGGAAAAGACAAAGAATGGCCAGTTTGTCGAGATGGCAAAGGCAGATGTGAAATTCCATGAGATTCTTTACAAAGCATCCAACAATCCGAAATTACAGCAGCTGCTGAGCAATCTGAGAGAGCAGATGTATCGTTATCGTGTGGAATATCTGAAGGATGAGTCTATCTATCCGAGACTGATCGAGGAACATCAGAAAATGTACGAGGCATTGAAAGTGAAGGATTCCAAACTTGCGGTTTCTTATGTGGAGCGGCACCTGCATAATCAGGCGGAAGCGGTGAAAAAAATCATCCGCGAGCAGGAGTAAGAATAAAAATTAAAAATATGAGCATAGTAAAGGGCAGACGAGAGTCTGCCCTTTTTGTTTTGATAGGAAATTACGATGAATTTCCTATCAAACAAAAGCACTTCGTGTAGGTAAAAATAGCAGCAAATGAGGTGATGGTATGCAGGATCAGGCTGTTTCGAAAAAGCTGGATAAAAATATATTATGGTGGAAACAGCAGTTTTCCAATTGTGCAGATATCAAAATGCGTCCGATGTGTCTTGGAAAAAATATGAACATTCGGGCATTTTTGAGCTACATCGAAGTCACCGGTGGCAAAAACATGATGGAAGATTCCCTGCTTGGAAAAATGCTGAATCGTCTGAACACCATGGAAGATGCGACGTTATATGAAGCACTGAAGGAAAACGGCCTTGGCATTTCTGATGCGACCCCTTTTGCCAAAATGTCAGAGGCGGCAAGTGGAATGCTGACCGGCGATACCATCCTTTTTGTGGATGGATTTGACCGGGCTTTAAAAATTCCGGATAGGGGATACCCCGGCATGTCACTGCAGGAGACCGATTCAGAAAAAGCAATCCGGGGAAGCAACGAAGGATTTGGCGGTTCCATTAAACAAAATACAGCACTGATCCGAAAACGGCTGCGTTCCGTGGATCTGAAAGTGGCGGAATGCAAATGCGGCAGGCAGACCAGCACAAATGTGGATCTGATGTATCTGAACGGAATCGTGCGGCCGGAGATCGTATCGGAAATGCAGCAGCGGCTGAATGGATTTGAAATCGATGGCATCGGAGACAGCGGTGTCATTGAGCAATTAACGGAAACACAGTGGTTGTCGCCGTTTCCACAGTTTCAGACAACCCGCAGGCCGGATCGGGTGGTAATGGCACTGTTGGAAGGCCGCGGGGTTCTGCTGGCGGATAACTCTCCGGAGGCACTGATTTTTCCAGCAGATTACAATTCTTTTATCAAGACGACAGATGATTATTACACCAGATGGGAGATTGCGACATTTACGAGGGCCTTGCGTTATGTGGCGGCTTTTCTGTCCATGATTCTGCCGGGATTGTATCTTGCCATGACAAATTTTCATACGCAGTTGCTGCCAACGAAGCTATTGCTTTCCTTTGCGGCTGCCAGACAGGGTGTCCCGTTTCCGGGGGTGGTGGAAGTGCTTCTGATGGAACTGTCTTTTGAATTGTTGCGGGAGGCTGGTGTGCGCCTGCCCGGAGCCATGGGAAATACCATAGGAATCGTCGGAGGCCTGATTATCGGACAGGCGGCGGTGGATGCGAATATTGTGAGCCCCATGGTGGTGATCGTGGTGGCTTTTACGGCACTTTGTTCTTTTGCTATTCCAAATGAAGATTTTGCCACGGCATTCCGTTTGTTGAAATTTGCTTTTATTGGTTTATCTGCTGCGTTTGGTTTTTATGGATTTTTGCTTGGACTTTTGGTCCTGCTTATTCATCTGGCGCAGCTGGAAAGCTTTGGTATGCCGTATCTGATGCCTTTTGTGGGAGCGGATCTGAATGATTATCAGGATGAGAGGGATACCCTTGTGCGCCCGCCGCTGCAGGCACTGCCGCGCAGACCTTTTTATGCGAATCCGAAGAACCGAATCCGGCTCAGAATGAAATCCAGAAAGGGGCATCGTGATGCAGGATCTTAACTTTATGAACAATCAGAAAATTTCTGCCAGACAGGTGAAGCGTACACTTACCCTGGAGCTTTTGGGAATCAGTACGTTATTGCTTCCATCACTGGTTGCTTCTCACAGCGGTGTGGACGGATTTTTTGCACTGGCAGTGGGAGGCGGATGTGCCTGGCTTTTGCTGATTTTCTGGCAGAAATTTTTTCGGAAATGCAGTTTATATGAATGCGTGGATGCCTTTGTTGCAGAGCTGCGATTCCCGATACTGATTTTTTATGGTACTGGATTTCTTGGAATTGCGGGGTACACGTTGTATCTGCTGACAAGCCTGATCGAAAAACAGCTGCTGGGGAAAAACTGGGAAGTTGTCATTGTATTGACGTTGACCGGAGCAGCTTTTTTCGGATTGCTGCGTGGATTGGAATGTCGGGTGAGAGTGTATGAGGTGCTGTATTTTTTCTTATTGATTCCGTTGCTTGTAATCCTGGGACTGGCATGTGTGGGAATTGATCCGGATGCGTGGACACCGGTGGCGGCGTCTTCTGTTTCAAACTTTTTGCAGAGCAGTTATCTGAGTTTTTTGTTTTTTTCCGGGATTTCCCTGTATGCACTTTTTCAGCCGAGTTGTAAAAATCCAAAGGCAGCGTATCGGGGGACAAAACATGCATTGCTTGTGTTGCTTGGACTGAATCTGGTCATCTATCTGATCTTGCTTGGGGTATTTCGAAGTGATCTGCTGGTGCATTTGGACTGGCCGGTGATCGATCTGATGGCGGTAGTGAAACTTCCGGGAAATTTTCTGGAGCGGCAGGATGCGTTGATGGTTGGAATCTGGTTTTTTTGTTTGTTTGCGTTTCTGGATTCCATGCTGTTTTATGCGGTGGAGTTTTGGATGAAATTATTTCCGGGGCAAAATAAAACAGGAAAAACACAGAGAAATAAATTGTTATTGACGGGTGTTTTAACAATGGTAATCTTGATGTTGGCTTTATTATTACTGCATCATGAAGCAGTAGCAGAGCGAATGTTTTCTTGTTATTTATATGGCATACTACCTTTGATGCTGCTTTTACCATTTCTTTTAAGAATCGGAAGAAAAAATGGATAGTTAAGATAGAAAGAAAAAAACATGCAAAAAGAGCGGAATCAATTCAGGTTATGATAGAAAGGCAGGTTACTGAAATGGAGCAGAAGGTAGAACAGAAAATAGATTCTGCATATCAGAAAATGCGAATCATCCTGTGTGCGTTGTTTTGGACAATCTTTGTGTTTTGTCTTGCCTGCCTAGGCGGCTGTGGTGTCAATGAACTGGAAAATCAGGCTTTTCCGCTGGCGCTTGGAGTGGAGGCGCAGGATGATGGCGCAATGAAGTTATATCTGGCCTATCCGGATCTGCAGGATGAAAAGGCTTCGGAAAATGCGCTCTCATCCGATGTGTTCTGGGATGGAGAGGTACGGGATCTGTTTACCGGAATGCGCCAGATGTCGGAGAACAGCAACAAAAATCCGGATCTGAATCATTTGAAAGTGCTGATTTTGAATCCGCGGGTATTTGCGTCAGAAGATGCATCTGAGGCAGTGTTATCTTTTTTTGAAAAGGAGACAGATGCGGCCTGGAATACGTATGTGCTGTTGGCGGAGGAACCGATGGAGCAGCTTTTTTCAGAGGATATGCAGCTGCCGGAGTGCATGGGGATTTATCTGGAAGATTTGCTGGAGGAGTGGAAACATGTGAAAGACAACGCTTTTGTGACGGTTGGCACGCTGATGCAGCAGTTTTACGGAGCGGAAGAAATGATGTGTATTCCAAAGCTGGAATTGCAGAACGGAAAATTAAACATTGGTGGTTTTGCTGTATTGCATCGAATGAAAATTGCAGGAAATCTTTCATTGCAGGAAGGATATGATGCCCTGTTACTGCAAAATAAGATGCGGGAATATCAGTTCCAGATGAAGGATGGCACCGGGGTGACCGTGGAGCAACTGCGAGTAGAGCAAAAAGAGGTAGAGCAAGGAGATAGATTGCAAAATGACGAAGTGAAAGATGCAGCACAAAAAGTACAGACGGATGGTATAGAAAATGAAAGAGAGCATACAGTAAAGAAAATTACAGTGCATGGTTCTTTTGGCATTACGAATCGTATGGAAGGAAGCCAGAAAACCCAGAAGCTGGAAGCGCAGGCAAAACGGGAATTGGAAACACAACTGCAATCTTTTGCTGAAAAGTGGCAGCAGATGCTCGGTGAAGAAACAAAATGGGTGCAGGTTGTAGTGGAATAAACCGGAAAAATATGGAAATACTCATTTCTGAGAACAGAGTGTAGAGTTGCAGAGATGCACAGAAGAATATGTCATGCGCTGCATGACATGCATCTCGCAGCAAGAATGCCGAGGGCATTCTTGAATGAAAGGAAATGAGCGTAATGAAAAAAAGAATTCTGGCAGTGTGTCTGGCTGCAGCAGCCTGCATCCTGCTTTCTACAACGATACAGACCCGATGCCTGCAGCAGAGCATGGCGCAGAAAGTGCTGCGGTTCCATGTGCTGGCGAACAGTGACAGTACAGAAGATCAGGAACTGAAACGGAAGGTGCGTGATCGGGTAGGAATCGTGATGGCGGACAAATTAAAAGATGCAAAGACTTTAGATGAGAGTACGCAGGTGGTAGAGCAGAATCTGTGTGTGATCGAGGACTGTGCGGCAGCGGTGATCGAGGATGAAGGTTACCATTATCCGGTGAGTGCAACCCTTGAAAACTGTGCGTTTCCGGAAAAAACATACGGAGCATATACCTTTCCGGGTGGCGAGTATGAGGCACTCCGTGTGGTGATCGGTTCCGGCGAGGGGCATAATTGGTGGTGTGTGATGTATCCGAACCTTTGTTTTGCAAACAGCATGTACGAGGTGGATGAGGCTTCCGGGGAAAAACTGAGGGAAGTTCTTGACCCAACGGAATATGCGGCAGTTTTGGAGAATGGAAATTTTAAGATTCGGTTTAAAATGCTCGGATTTCTGAATCGTGTGCTTGAATAATTGCGGAAAAACCTTTACAATGTGTGGGAGTTACTGGAAGAAGAAATATAGAATAAAAAGTTAAGAATAAGAAGAAAAGATGTGAGGACACAATATGAAAAAAGACGTGTTGATTACCATCAGCGGCGTACAAACGATAGATGGAGAAGTAAACGATCCGGTAGAGACTGTCACTCCGGGAGAATATTATTTCCGCAACGGCAAGCATTACATCCTGTATGATGAAGTACAGGAAGGTGTGCAGGGAGTGACAAAGTGCATGATCAAGATAGGAGAAGATACTGTGGATCTGTCCAAAAAGGGAGCCGCCGGTGTACATATGAGTTTTCAGAAAGACAAGAAGACACGGACTTCCTATCAGACACCATATGGAAGCATGATGCTTGGTTTTGATTCACGGACGATCCGAGTGATGGAGACAGAGGATATGCTCCATGTGAAACTGGAATATGATATGGAAGTGGAAGAGGAGCATCTGGCAGAATGTACCTTGACGATGAAAGTTAAATCCAAGGGAATAAATGAGCGAAAGGAAAAAGGGGAATGACAGATAAATTAAAAGAAAAAGACGAGTTTCGATATGCACCCATTGGTGTGTTTGATTCCGGTGTAGGCGGACTGACCGTGGCCAGAGAGATCATGCGTCAGATTCCGAACGAGCGGATCATTTATTTTGGAGATACTGCCCGTGTGCCTTACGGAAGTAAATCCAAGGAGACGATCATCCGGTTCTCCAGACAGATCATTCGATTTTTACAGAGCAAAGGTGTAAAGGCTATCGTAATTGCCTGCAACACAGCAAGCGCACTGGCACTGGAGACCATACAGCCGGAGTTTGATATTCCGATCATTGGTGTGTTAAAACCAGGAGCCAAGGAAGCTGCCAGAGTGACAAAAAATGGGAAAATTGGTGTGATCGCCACAGAAAGTACCATTGAAAGCCAAGTGTATACTGAGGTTATTCATTCGCACAAACCAAATGCACAGGTGCTTGGCAAGCCATGTCCGCTGTTTGTGCCGCTGGTAGAAGAAGGATGGTTAAAGGATCCGGTGACTGTCGAAGTAGCAAACCGCTATCTGGAGCCATTGCTGGAATCTGGCATTGATACGCTGATCATGGGCTGCACCCATTATCCGCTGCTGCGTTCCACACTGCGTCAGATCATGGGAGAAAAAGTAAATCTCGTAAATCCGGCCTATGAGACAGCCAGAGAACTGAAAGCCCTGCTGGAACAGAACGGACTGAACAACGACGGAAAGCAGAGTTACGAAGGACCGATGCATGAGTTTTATGTCAGTGATGCGGCAAACAAGTTTAAGAATTTTGCAAATTCCATTTTGCCGTATGGTGTGGATACCACACAATTGATACATATTGAAGATTACTAAGTGAAAAACAATTTGTAAAAGAAGATGCAGACTATTACGGTCATTTTGCAGAGCAAAGTCGGTAAAATAAGAAAAAAATGGAGCGCGATGAAAAATCAACATTCATCACGCTCCATTTTTTCTTACATATTGTAATTCTTATTTCTGACCGGTAAGTTTTGCGAAGAAACCACGTTTCTTTTCCGGTTTCTCCAGTGGTCCACGCACACCGCGGACATCGGAGATGTAGAGACCACTGACAGAAGCTTTTACTTCTTTTTTCACAGGGATCTGATCATAAATCTGATTGTCTGCGATGAGAACCATGATCTGAGGTCCGACTTTTGCTTTGACAACCGGTATTTTTGCCAGTTTTGCGAACTTCGGAGTCTGATCAATGACTTGCTGTGGCAGACCGGATTCTTTCATACGAAGCTTTTTCTTGTCGATGATCAGCATATTTACCCACTGTGCAGCCTGGTCAATGGCAGCCTGCTGTTCATCACGCTTTTTCATATTTCTTTTTCCTAAGAAATACATAAGAATGATGGCAGCCACACATACTGCGATAGCAATAATAAGCGTAATAATCTGTGGTGACACGGATATATTTCCTCCTTTATCGGTTTTTTGTTCATAGTAAAACTAAGTCTAAGTGATATTGTATCATTGATTATGCGAAAACTCAAGAAAAAAATAGAAGAATCACTTTTCATTTACAGGAAAATATGATATCTTTAAAGACAGTGATGCCTTTTGAGAGAAGCGCAGACCGGGGGTGGATTTTTGGGGAAAAGATTCATTCGACAGAAAGGAACAATAATAATGAAAAAGAAACTCGTGATGGTATTAATGGCAGTTATGGTTGCAACTGCTGCACTTGGCGGATGTGGACAGAAAGGAGCTGGTACAGGAACCAGTGCTTCCGCAGAAGAAGAGCAGGATGTGGAAATTTCCGCAAAGGAACTGCTGAAAGCAACAGACTATAAAGTAGAGAAATATGTAAAGCTGAATGACTATATGAATATGACAGTAGAACTGTCTCAGGATTATTCTGTGACAGATGATGCAATTCAGTCTTATATCGAGTATCTGATGTCTCAGTATCCGTCTTATGAAGTAAGTGACAAGAAGACTGTTGAGAGCGGTGATATCGTAAATATCGACTATGTCGGAAAAGTAGATGGCGAAGAGTTCAGCGGCGGCAGCGCTACGGGACAGCATCTGACCATCGGATCCGGATCTTTTATTGATGGATTCGAGGACGGACTGATTGGAAAAAATGTTGGAGATACCGTAGATCTGAACCTGAAATTCCCGGATGACTATAGTAATAATACAGATCTGGCAGGCAAGGACGTTGTATTTACTGTTACGATCAACAGCATTGATACACAGAAAGAAATGACTTACGATGATCTGACGGATGAGTATGTCAGCCAGAATTTTTCAAGCCAGGGAATTACAACTGTTGATGGCTTGAAATCTACAGTAAGCAGCACTTTGGAGCAGCAGGTTTATAGCAATAAAATGTCTGAGATCCAGTCAGGCGTACTTTCCAAACTTCTGGAAGAGTGTGAGGTTACAATTCCGGACGGTTTGTTAGACCAGAGAATTTCCGAGTACAAAGACCGTGTGAATAAAGCAGTAGAAGAGAGCGGAAAGAGCTTTGAAGATTATATGGGAATGTCCGAAGATGATTTCAACGATCAGGTAAGTGATTATATTGAGGAGAGTCTGAAACAGGAGCTGATCCTGGAAGCAATCGTAAAAGATCAGAACATCTCTATTTCTGAGAAAAACTTTGAGACATTCGTAGACAGCTATGTTTCCCAGTATGGAATCGCTGACCGCGACACTTTCTATAAAGAGTACGGCGGAGAGGATTATGTAAAATTAAGCTATGCTGAGAACCAGGCACTTTCCAAAGTAATGGACAGCGTAAAGACGACGGTTGCTGACAGTTCCGATTCTTCAGATACCGGAGCAGCTGACAGTTCCGCAGACGCAGAATAAAAAATTGAGTTTGATGTAAAAAATAACAGCTAAGGGGCTGTATATTGGGAGGCAATGACATGGAGTTGACAAACATCCGGGATTTATTCCGGGACAAAGAGACTTATCTTGAAAAAGAAGTATCTATCGGTGGATGGGTTCGTTCCGTTCGAGGATCCAAGACATTTGGATTTATCGTAGTAAATGACGGTACTTTTTTCGAACCGTTACAGGTAGTTTACGGTGATCATCTGGAGAATTTTGCAGAGATCTCCAAATTAAATGTAGGTGCTGCAATTATCGTAACCGGTAAACTGGTGGCTACACCGGAAGCAAAACAGCCATTTGAAATTCAGGCAGACAGTGTTGAAATCGAGGGTGCTTCCGCACCGGATTATCCGCTGCAGAAAAAACGTCACAGTTTTGAGTATCTGAGAACAATTTCTCATTTACGCCCGCGTACCAATACATTTGAGGCTGTATTCAGAGTTCGTTCCCTGATCGCATACGCAATCCACAAATTCTTCCAGGAGCGTGATTTCGTGTATGTACACACACCACTGATCACAGGAAGTGACTGCGAGGGTGCAGGCGAGATGTTCCAGGTTACAACGATGGATCTGAATAATGTGCCGAAAAAAGACGATGGAAGCGTTGATTTTACACAGGATTTCTTTGGAAAACCAACCAACCTGACCGTAAGTGGACAGTTAAACGGTGAGACTTATGCCATGGCATTTAAGAATATCTACACCTTTGGACCGACTTTCCGTGCAGAAAATTCCAACACCACCCGTCATGCAGCTGAGTTCTGGATGATCGAGCCGGAGATTGCTTTTGCAGATCTGAAAGACGACATGGTACTGGCAGAAAGCATGTTAAAATATGTCATCCGTTATGTATTAGAGCATGCGCCGGAAGAAATGGAGTTCTTCAACAAGTTTGTGGACAAGGGCTTACTTGACCGTCTGAACCATGTATTAAATTCCGATTTCGGTCACGTTACTTATACAGAAGCAATTGAAATCCTTGAGAAAAACAATGATAAATTCGATTACAAAGTATTCTGGGGCGCAGATCTCCAGACAGAGCATGAGCGTTATCTGACAGAGGAAATTTTCAAACGCCCGGTATTCGTAACCGATTATCCGAAGGAGATCAAAGCCTTCTACATGAAACTGAACGAGGATGGCAAAACCGTTGCTGCTATGGACTGTCTGGTTCCGGGCATCGGCGAGATCATCGGCGGAAGCCAGCGTGAGGATGATTACGACAAGCTGCTTGGCAGAATGAAAGAACTTGGACTGAACGAAGAAGATTATGACTTCTATCTGGATCTGAGAAAATACGGTTCTGCAAGACATGCAGGTTTCGGACTTGGATTTGAGCGTTGCGTCATGTACCTGACAGGTATGGGAAATATCCGCGACGTAATTCCGTTCCCAAGAACTGTCAACAACTGTGAATTATAATTCTTTTTACAGTGCCAGAATACATGTGTCATGTCATGCTTGCATGTAAAGGACACATGGAATTCGGAGCAATCCGTGTAAAAAGAATATGTAAGTAATTAAAAAAGGGGAGGTTTGGTACACACCGGACTTCCCCTTTATCAAACAGGAAAATAAAGTAGGAAATCATATGGCAAATTATAAAATTATCATTCAATACGATGGAACCCGCTACAAAGGCTGGCAGCGCCAGAAGACCACAGATCAGACGATTCAGGGGAAAATAGAAGCAATTTTGAGCAGACAATATGAACGGACCATTGAAATCGATGGTTCCGGGCGCACTGATGCAGGGGTGCATGCCCATGGGCAGGTGGCGAATTTCCGGATTCCGGAAGCCTGCTGTGAGGGAAAGACACCGGAAGAAGTGTGTGAAGAGCTGAAAGCTCTTTTTGCGCAGTATCTGCCGGAGGACATTGCAGTGGTTGATGTGCGTGCCGCTTCTGAGCGTTTTCACAGCCGTCTGAATGTGGTGAAAAAAACGTATGTGTACCGCATCTGGAATGCGGAATATCCGAATGTGTTTGAACGGAAATATATGCTGCATGATCCTCAGAAAATGAATGTAAAAGCCATGCAGGAAGCAGCAGAATATCTGCTTGGAAAGCATGATTTTGCGGCATTTTGCGGAAACGCAAAAATGAAGAAATCCACGGTTCGAACCATTCATGAAATCGAGATCAGACGGATCGGCGAGGAGATTCGTTTTACATATACCGGAAACGGCTTTTTGCAAAATATGATCCGAATCGTCACAGGAACTCTTGTGGATGTGGGAACCGGTGTGTATCTGCCGGAGCATGTGGCGGAAATCCTGGAGGCAAAGGTGCGGGCCAATGCTGGACCGACCATGCCGGCCCAGGGGCTGACGCTTTGGGAAGTGGTTTATTAATATAGAAAACGAGGAAGATAGTTTGAAAGAAAAATGGGTTGTATCAGCAAAAAAAGCTGATTTTCAGGCAATCGGACAGAAATTTGGCATTGATCAGGTTGTTGCGCGGATCATGCGAAACCGTGGCCTGACAGATCTGCATGAGATGGAACTGTATCTGCACGGCGGCAGAGCAGACCTGCACGATTCCCATCTGCTGAAAGATGTGGATCTGGCGGTACAGATCATTCAGAAAAAGATTGCTGAGAAAAAACACATCCGGATTATCGGAGATTATGATATAGATGGAATTCAGTCTACTTATATTTTGTACAGTGCGCTGCATCGTTTAGGTGCCGTAGTGGATTTTGTGATTCCGGACCGGATTCTGGATGGCTATGGACTGAACGAGCATCTGGTGACAAAAGCGCAGGAAGAGGGCGTTGACACGATCCTGACTTGTGACAACGGTATTTCCGCCATTGAGCAGATTCATCTGGCAAAAAGCTTTGGTATGACGGTGGTGGTGACAGATCACCATGAGATCCCGTATAGCGAAGCAGATGGTGTGCGTGTGGAAAAACGCAGCGAAGCAGATGCTATCGTTAATCCGAAGCAGAAGGACTGTGCATATCCGTGCAAGGAATTATGCGGAGCGGCTGTTGCCTTCAAATTTGTGCAGGTGCTGTATGAAGCTGCGGGACTGGAACCATCGGAGGCGGACTGTTTTATTGAAAATGCAGGATTTGCAACGGTGGGAGATGTCATGAACCTGCAGGGCGAAAACCGGATTCTGGTAAAACTTGGACTGGAAATGCTTAATCACACTACAAACATCGGAATGAAAGCGCTGATTCTGCAAAATGGACTGGAACCGGGAAATCTGAAATCCTATGATATCGGGTTTAAGATCGGACCATGCTTAAATGCCAGTGGTCGCCTGGATACGGCGCGGCTTTCTCTGAAATTGCTGTTATGTGAATCGGATACGGAAGCTGCTGTGATGGCGCAGGAGATTGTGGAATTAAATGAGAGCCGGAAACTTCTGACGGCAGATGCGGTAAAACAGGCGAAAGAAATTGCGGAGCAGGAGGAATACAAAAAAGACCGTGTACTTGTGATCTTTCTGCCAGATTGTCATGAAAGTCTGGCGGGTATCGTGGCAGGACGAATCCGGGAAGCCTATCACCGGCCGACGCTGGTGATCACCCGCAGTGAAAATGGGGCAAAGGGATCCGGGCGTTCCATTGAAGCGTATTCCATGTATGAGGAATTGTGTAAATGTGAGCAGTATCTGACACAGTTTGGCGGGCATCCCATGGCAGCAGGTTTTTCCCTGAAGGAAGAAAACATTGACGCATTTCGAAAAGCATTAAATAAAACCTGTACTCTGACAGAGGAGGATCTGATTCCAAAAGTAGTCATCGATGTGCCGATGCCGATCAGTTATATTTCTGAGAGACTGATCGATCAGCTGGGACTTTTAGAACCGTTTGGAAAAGGGAACGAGAAACCGGTGTTTGCAGACCGAAACCTGACCATTGAACGTTTGAAAATCTGTGGCAAAGAAGGACGGGTATTTCAGATGCAGCTGAGAAACGGTGCAGGAATTTCTGTGGATGCGGTATATTTTGGTGATGCGGAAGATATTCTGTTACCATTAGAGGAAAAATATGGTAAAGTAGTGGCACAGGATACACTGGCAGGACGATGCATTCATAACGCGTCTCTGCATTTTACCTATTATCCGAAAATTGACACTTATTATGCGACCCCGCGGATCAAATTAACGTTGACAGGGGTATCAGCCTGAGGGCATACTGTTTACAGACAGATGAAGTACAATCTGAGTAAAAATGCTCACTTTGATAAATGAATCAAAGAGTGGGAAAACAGTGCCTGTAAAAAAGGAGGAACAGTATGAAAGGATTCTTGCGAAGAGGACTGGCCGTAGTTCTGGCAGCCGTTATGGTGATGGGACTGACCGTCAGCGTGTTTGCCGAAACCAGTGACAGCGATGCAAAGACACAGGTGACCATCGAGGATGGTGACACACCATATATTTCGTTTGGCGCAGACCTGCGTGCGGATGAGAAAGCCAAAGTTCTGGAGCTTTTTGGAATTACAGAAGCGGATCTGGAAAAATGCGATATAAATACCGTGACAAATGCGGAGGAGCATCAGTATCTGGATGCTTACATTACAAATGACCATATCGGAAGCCGTGCGCTATCTTCCGTAGCTGTTATGAAGGCGAAAAAAGGAAGCGGCATTACCGTTACCACAAAAAATATCAATTATTGTACTACAAGCATGTATGAAAATGCCCTGGCAACTGCCGGTGTGGAAGATGCAGATGTCATTGTTGTGGGTCCGTTTGATATGTCCGGAACAGCGGCATTGATCGGAGCAATCAAAGCCTACTCCACAATGACCGGGAAAGAAGTAGATACCGATGTCATTGACGGTGCCATCAACGAGATCGTTGTTACCGGTGAGATTGGTGATGAAACCGGAAATACTGACGAGATCGCAGGTATGGTAGCTTACCTGAAAGACCAGGTGGGCGGAAAAAATTTATCTGACAGTGAGATTACAGATGCCATCGATCAGGCCTCTGAGAAATTCAATGTCACCCTGACGCAGGATCAGATCGATCAGCTGCTTGCATTGTTGAAAAAGCTGCAGGGACTGGATCTTGACTGGGGCAATCTGAAAAATCAGGCACAGAACCTGTATGGAAAATTAAAAGATATGGGATTGAACATCGATACAGCGGCTCTTGGACAGCAGGCCCAGGGATTTTTTGCAAAAATCATTGCATTTATCAAGAGTCTGTTTAACCGATAAGACAGAGTGGAGGAAATATGGAGGCATATACAGAATTTGCGCAGGTCTATGAAACGTTCATGGACAACGTACCTTACGATGCATGGTGTGAGGGAATCTGCAATATTTTACAGGAACATGGTATACAGAATGGCCTGGTGCTCGACCTGGGTTGTGGAACCGGCACGATGACGCGTCTGCTGCGAAAAAAAGGATATGACATGATCGGTGTGGATGCATCCGCGGAAATGCTTGAGATTGCCAGAAATCACCCGGATGAGGGGATTTTGTATCTGCAGCAGGATATGCGGGAATTTGAATTATATGGTACCGTGGCAGCTGTCGTGTGCGTGTGCGATTCGCTGAATTATCTTCTGGAAGCAGAAGAGTTAGCGCAGGTATTTTCACTGGTGCACAATTATCTGGATCAGAACGGAGTCTTTATTTTTGATGTGAATACAATCCACAAATACAGAGATGTGATCGGAGATTCCACGATCTGTGAAAACCGGGAAGACAGCAGCTTTATCTGGGAAAACTATTTTGACGAGGAAAGCAGCATCAATGAATATGCGCTGACCTTGTTTGTAAAACAGGAAAACGGCCTGTATGCACGGTATGAGGAGTTTCATTATCAGAAAGCGTATGAGTTGGAGCAGGTGGCAGTTTTACTGAAAGAGGCGGGTCTGACACTGGTGGCTGTCTGTGAGGAAGGCACCACGGAAAAACCGGGAACGGACTGTGAGCGTGCTTATTTTGTAGCCGTGCGCACACAGCCACATATATTTTAAGATACAGTTCACTCATCACATATATTCAGGTAATGATCATGCTTGCATGAGGAATTACCTGGATGTATAGTGATGAAGGGAGCGCCTTTTTATGAGCAAAAATAGCTGTAGCCTTCTTGAACAAAGTTCAAGAAGTATCGCTCGCAAGCGAGCTCTTTTGCGAATGGCGCAAGTGAACTGTAATCATTTATAATTTAGTAAGAAAAGGAATGAGAAATATGGAAGACTATATTGTAAGAGCAACGGCGGCGGATAGTTCCATCCGTGCCTTTGCCATGACTTCAAAAGGAATTGTAGAGGAGGCGCGTCAGCGTCACAATACCAGTCCGGTTGTAACAGCCGCGCTTGGACGTCTGCTGACAGGCGGCGCCATGATGGGTGTGATGATGAAAGGGGACAAAGATCTGCTTACCGTTCAGATCCAGTCCGGTGGCCCGATGAAAGGAATGACTGTGACCGCAGATTCCCAGGGACATGTCAAAGGTTATCCGGTGGTAAATGATGTCATGCTGCCGCCAAACAAACAGCACAAACTGGATGTGGGTGGTGCTGTCGGCGTCGGTATGATGCGTGTCATCAAAGATATGGGTCTGAAAGAGCCATATGTGGGAACTACCGTACTGCAGACCAGTGAGATCGCAGAGGATCTGACCTATTATTTCGCAACATCAGAGCAGGTACCGTCTTCGGTAGGACTGGGTGTGCTGATGAATAAAGACAATACCGTTCGTCAGGCAGGCGGATTTATTATCCAGCTCATGCCGTTTACCGATGAGAAGATCATTGATGCGCTGGAGAAAAAGTTGTCTGAGATCACTTCCGTGACAAATCTGCTGGAAGAAGGACATACCCCGGAGAGTATGCTGGAGTATATTTTAGGCGATTTCGGTGTGGAGATCACAGAGAAGATCCCGGCATCTTTCTATTGCAACTGTTCCAAGGAGCGTGTGAAAAAAGCAATCATCAGCATTGGTAAAAAAGATCTGAATGAAATGATCGCAGAAGGAAAACCAATTGAGGTGAAATGTCATTTCTGTAATACTGCATACACATTCAGTTTGGAAGAGTTGAAGGAGATTATACACAAATGAGACAGGGATTTATAAAAGCAGCAGCCCTGACACCGAAAGTGACGGTGGCTGATACAAAGACAAACCGGAAAGAAATCTGCCGTCTGATGGATGTGGCAGAACAAAAAGGTGCAAAAATTCTGGTTTTTCCGGAACTTTGTATTACCGGATATACCTGCGGAGATCTGTTTTACCAGCAGGTATTACTGAGGGAGGCCAAAAAAGAACTTTTAGCGATTGCAAAATATACAGAGCGCAAGGATTATCTGGCGTTTGTAGGTCTGCCGCTGGAATATAACGGAAAGCTTTACAATGTGGCAGCAGCTGTGGCGCAGGGAAAAGTACTTGGTCTGGTACCAAAGACACATATCCCGAATTACAACGAATTTTACGAGCGCAGACACTTTGTATCGGGCATGAAACATCCGGTTCCGGTGGCGCTTGATGAAGATACCATTGTTCCGATGGGAACAGACATCCTGTTCCAGTGCAGACAGATGCCGGAACTGAAGATTGGTGCAGAAATCTGTGAGGACGTCTGGGCACCGAACCCGCCGGGAGTAGAACATGCCCTGGCAGGAGCAACCGTGCTTGTCAACCTTTCCGCCAGCGATGAAACAACCGGAAAAGATATGTACCGTAAAAGTCTCGTGACAGGACAGTCCGGACGTCTGATCTGCGGCTATATTTACTGCAGTGCCGGAGACGGGGAATCCACTCAGGATGTGGTTTATTCCGGTCATAACCTGATCGCAGAGAACGGTACACTGCTGGCAGAGTCCAGACGTTTCTGCAATGAGAGCATTTATACTGAACTGGATATTGCCAGACTGAATGAGGAGCGACGCCGCATGAGCACTTTTGTGACATCGGATGAGTCTTATATCAACATCGAGTTTAGTTTAAAAGAAGAAAAAACAGAGCTGACCAGATTTGTGGATCCGGCGCCTTTCGTACCGGGCAATAAGGCAGACCGTGAGAAACGCTGTGAGGAAATCTTTATGATCCAGGCGATGGGACTGAAAAAACGTCTGGAGCATACCCATGCGGCAACTGCCGTGGTTGGTATTTCCGGTGGATTGGATTCCACCCTTGCCCTGCTTGTTATGGTGAAAGCTTTTGATCTGATAGGCAAAGACCATAAAGACATCGTGGCTGTGACAATGCCAGGTTTTGGAACCACCGACCGTACTTACGATAATGCGGTAAGTCTGATCCATTCTCTGGGAGCAACCTTCCGTGAGGTCAGTATTGTGGATTCTGTGCGAGTACATTTCAAGGATATCGGTCAGGATGAGGCCGTGCACGATGTGACTTACGAAAACGGACAGGCCAGAGAGCGTACGCAGATTCTGATGGATATCGCAAATAAGAGCGGGGGTATGGTCATCGGAACCGGTGATATGTCAGAACTTGCTCTTGGATGGGCAACCTACAATGGTGATCATATGTCTATGTATGGCGTCAATGCATCCGTGCCGAAGACACTGGTACGTCATCTGGTACGGTATTATGCGGACACCTGTGGGGATGAGGCACTGCAGCGTGTGTTGTATGATGTGCTGGATACACCGGTCAGCCCGGAACTTCTTCCACCGGAAGATGGCAAGATTTCCCAGAAAACAGAAGACATTGTGGGACCGTATGAGTTGCATGATTTCTTCCTGTATTATATTCTGAGATTCGGCTGTACACCGAAAAAGATTTACCGTCTGGCAAAATATGCCTTTGACGGGATTTATGATACAGAGACAATCCAGAAATGGCTGAAAACATTTTATCGCAGATTTTTTAGTCAGCAGTTTAAACGTTCCTGCCTGCCGGATGGACCGAAGGTTGGTACGGTAGCGGTATCTCCACGTGGAGATCTGCGTATGCCGTCCGATGCAAGTGCACGGATCTGGATGGATGAGCTGGAGCATCTGGATGAGGACGAACAGCCGGTTTCACAGGGCATTTTGGGCGGAAGCTGGGAAGAGTTCGCAGCGCGGATGAATCAGCAGTAGGTCTTCGTTCAGAGCCTTTAATATGCGGAGACCGGCAGTACAAAGTTCCTGCAGAAAAGTACGTTTGTACTCGTTTTGCAGAAGGTTATGGTCGAAGGACAGATAGTTTTGCACATGACCGCGATGGAGGGCTTCGAGAAACTGAACGTTGTAGGGAACATGTAACGTCAGGTGTTCCGGGATGCGGTACTGCCGACAGAGACTGAGGGTTTCTGATTCCAGACAGGGAAAGTAGTCCAAAATGGCGTAGCAAACGTTGAAAAATGGCATGCGGCCTTCACAGAAAAATGAATGAAAATAGGCAGAATCAGCAGGCAGACCGATGACGACAAGGTCTGCCTGTTTTAGTAAGTGCATGGTGCGCAGGTCATTGCGGGACTGAAAGTCCAGGCACTGGATGTCGCCATATTTCTGAAAAAAAGGGATGAAATAGTCCAGACAGAATTGCGGGTGAATGGTCCGGATGGGACACCAGAATGCGATGATGTATGATTCTTTCATAAGTAGATTTCTAAAAGATAAAGACATGATCATTATATATCCGTGTATCGAAAATGTAAAGACTGAAAAGATAGTTTAGTTTAAAAAAATTGACACTGTGAAGAGAAAAGAAGAATCCTGTCATGGCAGCTAGTCGTTCGCTTCCCCTGACAGGATTCTTTCTTTTCTCAATTTATATCATTCCAATTTTTTCAATTTATCCAATTAAGAGGTCCCGTTGACAGGTCGCAAAGCGACTGCGTTCATGAGCAAGTAGCGAAAGCGGATTGCGAATGTCCGCTTTACTATTACAGTGTTTTGGAAAATATGTGTCTTGGTTTAGCGTGGCTATTTATGCGGAAACGATAAGGGTACTATAGCCCTTTTGGCGGAGTTCATCCTGCAGCATGACGGCTTCGTCTAAGGTTTTGGGTTTGCCGATCCAGACACCGTAATAGGGCTCTTCGTAGTGAATGGTGCCGTCAAAGCCCAGAATTTGCAGTCGTTCTAACTGATAGGCGGCGTTGACATCGTATCTGAAAAGTCCGGTTTGGACATAGTACTGTTCCGGGATTTCCTGGACGGAGAGAGGGATGCTTTCCTCGATGCCGGCCACAATCGCATCCACGATGTCATCAAATTTTTCATCAAAGAGCTGATTGTCCAGATCGCTGTTTAAAAAGCCGACCTCCACGAGGACAGCAGGCATTTCAGTCTTGCGCAGAACGATCAGTCCGGGAACTTCTTCTACACCGAGATTTTTAAAACCAATCTGTTCCAACTGGCGGTTGATGTTTTCAGCAAGAGTGTCTACCGTTGGATTATGTTCGTAGATAAGCGTCTGCACACCGTTGTACAGGTTATCTTCCATGGCGGAGTTGCGGTGGAAGGAAATAAAGTATTTGCCGCCGGAGAGGTTGGCCAGCGCGGCTTTTTCTGTCGGTGAGTTATAAACATCTGTTGTCCGTGTGTAGTAGACGTTGTATCCGTCTTCCTTCAGTTTGGCACCAACGGCCAGTGTCAGACGGAGTACATCATCTTTTTCCGGGCGTCCCATGTAGGAAGCCCCATTGTCAAAACCGCCGTGTCCGGCGTCTAAAATAATATCTACATCCATAGTTTTCCCCCTTAATAATGATAAGGTTGTCAGCCTGTATTTGTTTTTGCGTTGCTACATGTAAGTAATATATGTCCGGAATTTTGAAATAGTACATCCATCCCTTTATTCAGCGGATTGCGAAATAGAATGGTTCGGTGTTGACAAGAAAACAGTTTTTTTGTATACTTTGAAAATAGAATGTTTTGATAATCAAACTAATTGGAGGGATAGATGAGAGCACAGATTATAGGAACCGGCAGTTGTCTGCCGGAAAAAATAGTAACAAATGATTTTCTTTCCACCATTGTGGACACAAGTGATGAGTGGATCAGCAGCAGAACCGGTATCCGTCAGCGTCATATTGCAGTGGACGAAACTACAGCATCCATGTCAACAGAAGCCGGACGCAGGGCACTGGAGTCAGCCGGAGTAAAGGCAGAAGAGCTGGATCTGATCGTTGTGGCAACCTGTACACCGGATACGCTGGTGCCGAATACTGCATGTCTGGTACAGAGCGAACTCGGTGCAGTCAATGCAGTTGCCTTTGATATCAGCGCAGCTTGTTCCGGATTCGTGTTTGCATTAAACATGGTGGATGCATACATGCAGGCAGGAATCCACAAGACAGCACTTGTGATCGGTGCTGAGACGTTGTCCCGTATCGTGGACTGGAGTGATCGTTCTACCTGTGTGTTATTTGCGGATGGTGCTGGTGCAGCCGTGGTGCGTGCGGCAGAGCACGGCGTGATCGCATCCACACAGGGAAGTGATGGAACCCGTGGCGGTGCAATTTATGTCAAAAACAGAGAAAACTACAATCCGTTTGTGACAGAACAGAAACCAATGGATTATCTGTACATGGATGGTGGTGAAGTGTTCAAATTTGCAGTAAAAAAAGTGCCGCAGTCAATTTTACAAACACTGGAAGCAGCAAATCTGACCACTGAGGATATTGACTGGTATCTTTTTCATCAGGCAAACGCCAGAATTACGGCAACAATCGCAAAACGTCTGAAAGTGCCGACTGAGAAAATCCCGATGAACGTGGATAAATGTGGAAATACATCCGCAGCCAGCGTGGCAATTCTGTTGGATGAAGTCAACCGTAAAGGTATGCTGAAAAAGGGAGACAAACTGATGTTGGCGGGATTTGGCTCCGGATTGACCTGGGGAACGATGGCAATCGAGTGGGGAATATAAACGCTTGTTTGTCTGTGGTTTGACTAAAATTTAATATAATTAAGAAAACGAAGAATCCTGTCAGAAAGCTAGACGTTCGCTTCCTTCCTTTCACTGCGGTTTCATCGCGCTCACTCCCACCTCCGATAAAAGCTGGTCGGTTCCCGTTCGCGCAAAACCTTGTGAAAATCAGTCGCTCACTGAATCGCTTTTCCTGACAGGATGCTTCATTTTATCTATTTACGTTGCAAAAATTAGTCAAAGTACACGACGGCACTGCGTGCCGCGCATGCGACAAAATGTGTCAAAAACAGGATGCATGCGTGACATACGGTGACGTCACGTAAATGGGGCAAAATCCGGAAGAAAAATCCAAGACAAGACGGTAGGTTGATTTTCGTTACCGCAGCGAGCATAGCCCGCCTCCGTGAGTGTGTTTGAGCACGCTGTATTTGCGTGCGAGTTCGAGGGAGGAGGCGGAGATAAGCGGCGCAGCGGAGGTAGAAAATCATCCGTGTCTGTCTGGATTTTTCTTTCGGATTTGCCCTTTACATAGATAAACAAGAATTTTATAAAAAGAAGAGAGACATTTTTTGGTTATCATCGCATAGATTTAGTGTAAACATGATTTTGCGAGGGTTTCATGGCAAAGAAAGGATTACACGTACAACAAACAGAAAATGTGGACAGAGGAAGGCTGCAGGTCAATGTGACATCAACATTGGGTCTGCAGCCTGTTGTGAATGCACGGGTGGGCATTGCATACACAGGGGAAAGTCAGCGTCTGTTGGAAGAATTGCAGACAGATTCATCCGGTCAGACGGAGGCTGTGACGCTGGACGCACCGCCGGTGGAATATTCCCAGGAGCCGGATCAGCCGCAACCGTTTTCAGAATACACCGTAACGGTGCAGGCAGAGGGCTACCGCAGTGTAGAAGTATCTGCAATTGATGTGTTTGCAAATGTGACTGCTCTGCAGGAGATACGGATGGAGCCTTTGGATATTTCAAAGGGAGAGGGAATGGAAAATATTGTCGTTCCCCCGAATACGCTGTGGGGAGATTTTCCACCAAAGATTCCAGAGGAGGAAGTAAAACCTGTAAATGAAACCGGGGAGATCGTGCTGAGCCGCGTGGTCATTCCGGAGTATGTGATCGTCCATGACGGACCGCCGACGGATACCCGGGCGCGGGACTATTATGTGCGTTATCGGGATTATATCAAAAATGTGGCTTCCAGTGAGATTTACTCCACCTGGCCGGAAGCAACGCTGCGGGCAAATATTCTGGCAATCATGTCCTTTGCCCTAAACCGTGTATACACAGAGTGGTACAGAGGAAAAGGATACGATTTTACCATTACTTCTTCTACTGCTTACGATCAGAAGTGGTCCTTCGGTCGTACGATCTTCAGCAATATTTCCCGGATCGTGGATGAAATTTTCAATCACTATCTGTCGAGACCGAATGTGCAGCAGCCGATTCTGACACAATACTGTGATGGGAAAAATGTATCCTGCAGCGGCTGGATGACCCAGTGGGGATCAAAATATCTGGGAGATCAGGGATACAGTCCGATTGAAATCCTGCGTTATTATTACGGGAGTAGCATGTACATCAATTCAGCGGAAGAGATTGCCGGAATTCCATCTTCCTGGCCGGGAACGGATCTGGCAGTCGGTTCCTCCGGTACGAAGGTGCGTCAGTTGCAGCAGCAGTTAGCCCGGATTTCCCAGGCATATCCGGCGATTCCGACCATTGCAGCGGACGGGATATTCGGGGAGTGTACCAGAGAAGCAGTAGAAGCATTCCAGCGGATTTTTGATCTGCCGGTGAGTGGTGTGGTGGATTTTCCAACCTGGTATAAGATTTCCCAGATTTATGTGGGCGTGACGAGAATCGCTGAACTGAATTAAACTCGCCTACAGGGAAATTACAACAAATTTTTATCGCAGAATAAGTATTCCCCCGCTTCAAGTGTGAAGAGCACTAAGCGGTGGGTAAGGGGGATATTATAAAAAAATGTTCTTCTGGTATTTTTCTGTGATTTCATGTAGAATAGTGTGTAAATGACAGAAAATAACAGAAAGAGGATAAATGATGGAACAGAAAAAAAACATTATGGATTACGATACTGTTTCTCTGGATGATGAAAACAGTGCCGTAGTGATCATTGATCAGACAAAATTACCGGGAACTACAGAAATTATCGCATTAAAAACAGCACAGGAAATCTGGGATGCAATTTATCTGCTTCAGGTGCGTGGTGCTCCGGCCATCGGCGTGGCAGCAGCTTACGGTATCTATGTATTAGCAAAAGGCATTGATACAGAGAACTATGATGAGTTTTATGCAGAGTTTAAGAAACAGAAAGAGTATCTGGATTCTTCCCGTCCGACAGCAGTCAACCTTTCCTGGGCATTAAACCGTATGGAGCTGGTTGTATTAAAGAATGCGGACAAATCCGTTGCTGAGATCAAGCAGCTTCTGAAAGAGGAGTCCATCGAAATTCAGGATGAGGATATCCGCGTATGTAAAGCCATCGGTGAGTATGGTCTGACACTGGTAAAACCAGGTGATGGTATTCTGACACACTGCAACGCAGGAAAACTTGCAACAAGCAAATATGGTACAGCGACAGCTCCGATTTATCTGGGACAGGAGCGAGGCTACAACTTCCGTGTATTTGCAGATGAGACCAGACCGCTGCTTCAGGGCGCACGTCTGACTGCTTTCGAACTTCAGTCTTCCGGAGTTGACGTAACACTGCTCTGCGATAACATGTCTGCAACTGTTATGAAAAACGGCTGGGTAGATGCTATTTTCGTTGGATGTGACCGTGTGGCGGCAAACGGCGATACTGCAAATAAAATCGGTACTTCCGTAGTTGCAGCAGTTGCAAAGCAGTATAACGTGCCAATGTATATCGCAGCACCGACATCCACCATCGATATGAACACACCGACCGGCGATCAGATCAAGATTGAGCAGAGAAAACCGGAAGAAGTGACAGAGATGTGGTACAAAGAGCGCATGGCTCCGGAAGGTGTCAAAGTATTCAACCCGGCTTTTGACGTGACAGATCATGAGCTGATCGCAGGTATCGTGACAGAGTTCGGTATCGCGCGTCCTCCTTACACAGAATCCTTCAAAGAGATTTTTGCAAAAAAAGAGGCAGCTCAGAAGAATAAATAGGCAGAAATAATTCTACAAAAACCTGTAAACCTAGTGAAATATAGGAAAATAAACACTTCACTTTTTTCGTGGAGTAGGGTATAATAAGCAGTAATGGTTCAGCAGAGTTTGGTTCTAAGAAGGAATATCTTTGCTGAATCGCTACTGAATTTTTGTGAAATACACAGGAGGTATAATTATGGCAGACAGTGCATGCAGCAGCTGCAGCAGTGCAGGAAGCTGTTCTTCCGAGAGCTGTGAAGGATGTCCAAGCAGCAAGCAGCCGCAGAGCTTTCAGGAAAAATTAAATGAGTATTCATCTGTAAAAAAAGTAATCGGTGTTGTCAGTGGTAAAGGTGGTGTCGGAAAATCATTTGTAACTGCATCTTTAGCAACTGCAATGCGTAAAAAAGGATATGAAGTAGGTATTCTGGATGCAGATATCACAGGACCGTCCATTCCGAAAATGTTCGGTGTACACGGACCGGCTATGGGAAGCGAGATGGGAATCTTACCGATCGCAGCAGAAGATGGAACCAAGATCATGTCCATCAACTTACTGATGGAAGATGAGGAAGCTCCGGTTATCTGGAGAGGTCCGGTTATCGCAGGAACCGTAAAACAGTTCTGGAGCGATGTTGTCTGGGGCGATCTTGATTATTTATTCGTGGACATGCCGCCAGGAACCGGTGACGTTCCGTTAACTGTGTTCCAGTCTCTTCCGGTAGATGGTATCGTGATCGTGACATCCCCGCAGGAACTGGTACAGATGATCGTAAAGAAAGCCTACAACATGGCCGGCATGATGAATATTCCGGTACTTGGAGTTGTAGAGAACTACAGCTATCTGAAATGTCCGGATTGTGGAAAAGAAATCAAATTGTTTGGTGAGAGCCACATTGATGAGGTAGCTTCTGAGCTGGCTATGCAGGTGCTTGGAAAAATGCCGTTAGATCCGGCTTATGCAGAACTGGCCGATCAGGGATTATTCTACAAAGCAGATAATCCATATCTGGAAGACGCAGTAAAGAAAATTGAAAATATGTAGGATTACAGTGTCAAAAGCATGGAGTAATCCGTATAATCAAGATTTGGGTGTTTTGCCCCCCAAATCTATGTAGTAAAAAAGATGTGCATTTTCTTCTTTCGTTCATATGAAAGTAAGAAAATGGCACATCTTTTTGATTTTCAGAAATATTTAAAGTTGTCTTGCCGGAATCCGTTTCTGCCGTCGCCGTTCAAAAGCTACGGAGATAGAACCATAGCAAACGGAATACATAAAAGCAGCCAGTGCAAAGGCAGTCAACACATCAAAGACAGAGTGCTGTTTTAAGAACACAGTGGATAAAATAATGCAGACGGTGAGAAACAGTGCTGCGTTTTTTATCCATTTTTTATTTTGCAGCTTTTTGCTGTGTGCCAGTCCAAAATAAATGGCAAGGGAATTGTATACATGGATGCTTGGAAACAGGTTCGTCGGTGTATCCGATGCATACAGTTTTTGCACAATGTGTACAAAAATATTGTCTCTTGCGAATGTATCCGGGCGGAGCAGCTGTCCGTTTGGATATACCGTTGAGATAAATAGAAATACGGTCATACCGGTAATAAGGAAAATACCGAGCCGCCAGCACAGTTTTCCATCTGTAAATGCAATAAAGATAATGCCAACTGCCATGTAGATAAACCACAGGTAATAAGGAATGACAAAAAATTCGCAGAATGGAATGTAGTCATCCAGTGCCATGTGAATGACATGGAAGTTTGAATTGATGTTTACTTTTTTCTCAAGCCAGCAGAACCACGGAATATAGATCAACGCGTATAGTAACAGAAAAAGGTGGGTGTTGTGTCTGAGATATTCAAAAATTTTTTTCATACGCAATAGTGCTCCGATATAAGTATAATTTTTATGCTCTCAAAACTGTGTGTTTCTTACACAGTTTCTTTTTTTTGTTTATAGAAGAGTGTAGCACCACAGATTAAAAAAAACAACGTGGAAAAATCTTAAATTTGTGTAAAAAAATTAAAATAAGGAAAGATTTCAGCGATGTGCTTCGAAAACAGGGAAATAGTGGATAACAAAAAGAATAGTTACTATGAAAAAAGATAGAAAAGATAGGAATTATATGGTATGAAAGTCTTTCACGATATTGAGAAATTAATCCGTTTTTCAAATAGGAACGTTCACGTTACAATAGAATCAATCCAGTTGGCCAACGGAAATAGATGATCAATCACTAATCAATAATTAATCAAAGTAATCAAAAGGAGAAGACAAGATGATTAAGAAAACAATTGACACAGTATTGAATGTTCGTCCAATTTTTGTAGGTATTCAGCATTTATATTTTTATGAGGGACCATGTCGCTTTGGGGAAGGCGATGAGCTGATGCCGGAATATGATGCCATGATGAATCAGGAAATGAATGCCGCATATGTAAATGAAGTAGTAAAACATGAGACGGAAGGCGTTCATATTATGGATCCGATCTATGTAGAGCGTGATGACTGGTTCAGAAGCCCGGAAGCAATGTACGAGAAAATGGCAGAGGACATTGATAAAGTTGATTTTTATTTGTTCCACTTTGGAATCGGACGTGGTGATATTTATCTCGAGTTTGCAGAGCGTTATAAAAAACCGGTAGGTGCTGCACCGGGACTGTGCTGTGATGGAATCGGAAATACGGCAGCGGTAAAGAACAGAGGACTTGAAGCGTATGCATTTATGTCATGGGATGAGTTTGATACATGGATGAGAGTTCTGCGTGTTCGTAAATGTCTGAAAAACACCCGTGTCCTTCTGGCAGTAAGATGGGATTCCAACCGTTCTTACAGTTCTTATGATAACTTTATTAATCAGAGTGATGTAACGAATAAATGGGGCATTCAGTTCCGTCATGTAAATGTTCATGAACTGTTGGATCAGACACATCCGGTAGATCCGACCACAAACCCGTCCACGCCGGGCAGGAAAGCATTGAATATCAACGACGAAGATATGAAGGAAATCGAGAAGATCACAGACGAACTGATTGCAAATGCAGAAGCCTGTACGATGGAGCCGGATATGGTTAAAAAGACGATTCAGGCATACTATACGGTACAGAAACTGCTGGATGCGTATGACTGTAATGCATTTACGGCACCATGTCCTGATCTGTGCTCTACGCGCAGATTCTCAGAAGAAAAATTCACATTATGTATGACACATTCCCTGAATGATGAAAATGGTATTTCTTCAGCCTGTGAATATGATATCAATTCCGTGATCGGAAAAGTTATTATGACAAATCTTTCCGGAAAAGCACCATATATGGGAAATACAAATGCGATTGTTTTTGATAAAGAAGGTCATATGATTCCATTCCACAAGTTCAATGACAATACCATTGAAGATATTGCAGATAAGACAAACCTTTATATGACATTCCACTCTACACCGAACAGAAATCTGAAAGGTCTGAAAGCAGAGAAAGAGAGATATCGTCTGGCACCGTTTGCATACAGCGGATTTGGTGCAACCATCCGTTATGATTTTGCTCAGGATATCGGACAGGTGATCACTATGATCCGTATTTCGCCGGATGCGACGAAGATTTTTATTGCAAAGGGAACTATCGCAGGCGGAGCTGGATATGAGATGAAGAATTGTGATCAGGGTGTATTTTTCAATGTAGCTGATAAGGTAGATTTCTATCACAAGCAGCAGTATTTCGGAAACCACACGGTACTTGCATATGGTGATTATGTGGAAGAACTGAAGATGCTTGCAGAAGCACTTGGCATTGAAGCAGTTATTGCATAAAAGTAGAAGGAGACAAGCTTGGATTTTTCACAGATAAAGAATCATCTGATCAGTCACAGAGAACATGCACAGCACCAGATAGATTATATCAAAGCACATCCTCGTATGGAGGAAGACGAATTACATACCTATATTTATGATTATGTCCTGTATAAATATAATCTGTTTGGTGAAGTGTCGGATGTTTATGTATTGGACGATCTGGCAGAACTGAGTGTTGCAAAAGCAATCAAACTCAGTAAGGAACAGGCCATAGCCTATGATAACAAGGCATCCTGTGATGGTGCCACTTCAGCAATGAATAAAAAAGTATTACTGCTGATGGCAATCCAGAAAGAATTGAATATTAAATTTCCACTGGATGAGGTCGTTCAGATCAAGGATACAAAAAAACTCACCTCTGTCGTATATCGCCAGCTGAATGGGGAAATGGCTGACTGATCGGGATAGAAAAAGAAACTTGAAATGATGTATCATTGTATCGGACAGTACAATGGAAGAAAGACAGGAGGAATTGGTTATGAATTGGGGTGTACTGATTGCAGTACTGATTTATGAAGTGGTATCCATCGTTGGTATCGGTGCCTTTATGGCATACAAAACTAAGAAAAACGGCGGTGCAGAAAGCGGAAGCTTTGCATTTGCCGGCGGCGGCCTCCCGGCTTCTCTGGTAGGTATCA